>CAYNMY010000182.1:0-5176 GCA_964398275.1 uncultured Armatimonadia bacterium
CATTCCCTCTGTGCGCCCGCGATGAACATCTGCGACTCGGCAGCGTCATAGGTTATTGACACTATTTAGCCATTTAGCTATACTGCTAAATAGTTCGGTCCCCGTATCAGAAGGGGAACACATATCCACCCGGCCTGTCGCAGCACTGCGGATACAGTGCCCGGCAGGCTGGCTTCGTCGGAAGGGTGAAGCGCATGGAGATGACAATCTACGACGTCAGAGCCGAACTGCTCAAGGCGATGGCGCATCCGGCACGCCTGCGCATGATAGACGCGCTCGCCGAGAGCGATAAGTGTGTCCGCGAACTGCAAGAGGTGGTCGGGTCCTCGCTGCCTACGGTGTCCCGGCATCTCGCCCGGATGAAGGCCTGTGGCATCGTCAGCAGCCGGCGCGAGGGCAACTGCATCTACTACAGCCTGCTCGTCCCCTGTATCTTGAGCGTCTTCGACTGCATAGATGAGGCGGCCAGCGCCGAGGCGGACCGTAAGACAGCCGCGTGCAGTGTCTCCACCTTCGCCGGAGAGTGATATGCGCATAAGCAAATCCGAACCCAGCAGGTGATTCATCTTGTCTATCCGTGTGAAGTTCGCCTTGATAGTTGCGGTGTTTCTGGCCGCCTATTTCATACCCATCCAGCATCCTCGAGTTCAGTCCGCCATTACGGACACCTTCGTGATGCTGCAGGATTACGCCCAGAAGCACGTATTGTTCTGTCTGGTTCCGGCCTTTTTCATCGCAGGCGCGATCGCCGTATTCATCAGCCAGGCTTCGGTGATGAAGTATTTCGGCCCCCGGGCCAACAAGGTCCTCTCGTACGGCGTGGCCTCGGTATCAGGGACGATACTTGCGGTCTGTTCGTGCACCGTTCTCCCATTGTTCGCCGGCATCTACACGCGCGGCGCGGGCATCGGCCCGGCCACCGCGTTTCTCTACTCAGGTCCAGCCATCAATGCTCTGGCTATTATCCTGACAGCCCGCGTGCTGGGTTTTGAACTGGGAGCAGCACGTGCGATCGGCGCCATCGTTTTCGCCGTGGTGATCGGTCTTCTGATGTCCTTCTTCTTCCGCAAGGACGAGTTGAGCCGCGCCGAGGAGACCGAGGCAGCCTTCGCGGGTGCGGCTGATGAGGACGAACGCCCGCTGGCCCGGACCGCTTCCTTTATCGGCGTCATGGTGTTCATTCTTATCTTCGCCGCCTGGGCAAAGCCCGCTGAACAGTCGGGCTTCTGGTGGGACGTTTACACAATCCACTGGTACATTGTCCTGCCTCTGCTCGCGGTACTGGGTGTCATGGTGTGGCGGTGGTTCAAGTCTGATGAACGCCAGGAGTGGTTGGACGCCACTTCGGACTTCACCCTCCAGATAATGCCGCTACTGTTCGCGGGCGTCCTGGCCGCCGGCTTCCTCCTGGGTATGCCGGAAACGGACAATGGTATCATTCCCAACAGTTGGATCGCGCAGCTCGTGGGCGGCAACTCCCTGCAGGCCAACTTCTTCGCATCAATAGTGGGCGCTTTCATGTATTTCGCCACTCTCACCGAGATCCCGATTCTTGAGGGGTTGCTGGGCAGCGGTATGGGTAAGGGGCCCGCCCTCGCCCTGCTGCTGGCCGGCCCGGCCCTGTCGCTGCCAAATCTGCTGGTGATCCGCAGTGTTCTGGGAACCAAAAAGACTCTCGTTTTCGCCGCTATCGTGATTGTCATGGCGACGCTCTCCGGCATCATCTATGGCGCGTTTGCATGAACGCGGTCCGAAAACCACATTGAGGTGTTCGAAATGAAGATCCAAATACTGGGGACAGGATGTCCCAAGTGCAAGCAGTTGGCCGCCAATGCCGAGCAGGCCGTCGCCGACCTCGGCCTCGACGCCGACATCCAGAAGGTGACCGACCTCCGGGAGATCGCGCAGTTAGGTGTGATGATGACGCCTGCCCTTGCTATTGACGGCGAGGTCAAGGCGTCGGGTAAGGCGCTGTCGGCGGACCAGATCAAGCAGTTTCTGCAACAGTGAGGACGCTTCGCGTCCTCTTCGGCCATTTCAATAGGGAAAGGGGAGAACCCAATGCTGGAGAAAACGTGCTGTGGCGGAGATGTGCTGATTCTGGCCTGTTCCGGAGGGTCTAACGTCGGGCAAGTCTCCAACGAGGCCGCCAAAGCCCTGACCGAGCAGGGGCAAGGCAAGCTGTACTGCGCCATCGCAATCGGCGCCGGGCTGGAGAACTTCATCGAGACCACGAAGCAAGCGGGCGCCTGCGTAGCCATAGACGGCTGTCCGATGGGATGCGTGAAGAAGGCGCTGGAGAACGCCGGCCTGGAACCCAATGTCTATGTTCTGGTGACCGAACTCGGCATCGAGAAGCAGCCCGGGCTCGAGGCCCGCGACGATGATGTGGCAAAGGTTGCCAGCGCCGTGACTGACGCCCTGCAGGGCCCAGCTTGCTGTGTGGAGCAATCAGGCGACTGCTGCGCGTGCGATGAGTAGCCGCAATCCATATCAAACAGGAGAATGGTAACCGTGAGACCACATAAGATCGCTATTCTGGCGGTTGTAGTCATCGCCGTGGTCGTGATCCTTCAAGTCAAGGCCGCCAGATCGCCGGCGGACGAGGAGCAAAACGTAGTCTGGACAGAGAGCGACGGGGTGGGGCCGGTCGAGCCGCAGACACCAGCGGAGCTACAGCTACCTGCGGATGACCAGGAGCCCGAGCCGCCCAGCGAGCAGGACTCCGCTAGCGTGCAGCCTGCCATCCAGCCAGAACCTGCGGAAGTCTCGAAACCTGAGCCCGAGCCTGAGCCCGAACCAGCCGGCGAGCGGGACTCCGCTACCGTGCAGCCTACCACCCGGCCAGAACCTGCGAAAACCTCGACGCCAGCACCAAAGCTCCAGCCAGGGAGCAAGCCGCAGCCGACAGAGAAGGCCCGCCAGTCGGGCGAGGCCGATTCCGCTGACGCCGAGCAAGACAAGCCGGCGGCATCCGCACCATCTGCATCGGAATCCAAACCGCCCGCCACGCTGCCGCGTATGGTGGACGTGGGTTCCGAACACTGCATTCCGTGCAAGATGATGGCGCCTATCCTGGATGAATTGCAGCGCGAATACGCTGGCAAGGTCAGCGTCGAATTTGTGAACCTCGCGCAGGATGGGAAGGGCGGCGAGCGCTACGGCGTGCGCATCATCCCCACGCAGATCTTCATTGATAGCAGCGGCCAGGAAGTATTTCGCCACGTCGGGTTCTACTCCAAGGAGGACATCCTGGCGAAATTCAAGGAACTCGGGTTCACCAAATAGTCTATCGTACGGTCAGGAGATTACCATGTACCGACAATTCACTTCAGCCTTGCTGTTGGGATTCCTCTTTGCCCTGACGCTGGCAGTTGCTGCAGATACGGGGACGGAGGGGCCGGCAGCTCCGCCGACCGTGGAGCAGGCTTATCTTGGCCTCAGCAAGGGGCCGTTGCAGGCCGCGCGCCTGGCAGACCTGCCCGAAGACCTTGTCATGCGCTCCGGGGACCTACAGATAAACCTGGCACAGATTGCTGCCGAAACTAACACTATAGAGGGCCAGCCCACGATCCGCGAACAGCTCAATAGCAATCCCTTCTTTATCCTGGAACTCCTCGCCACCCGAGCGCTACTGCTCAAAGAAGCGCAGGCCGCTGCTCTGGACACCGCAGGCCAACCCGACGCCACCGTCATTGACGCGTACCTGGAAAGCCTCGTAGCCGAAGTAGAGGTCGCCGAGCAGGAGGCGCGTGCATTTTTCAACGCTAATGCCGACATGTTCGGTGGTGCCACCTATGAGCAGGTCGTAACTGATCTGCAGGCGTACCTGCGCAACGAGAAACAGCAAGCCATCGTGCAGGCCCACATCAATTCCCTGAGTGAGCGCACCCCTGTCGAGGTCAACGCGGCCTGGTTGCAGCAGGTAGCGCCTGGCGCACTTGACACAGCCGTGGACCGGGCGCGGCGCTCGGGCAAGCCGACGCTCGTGGACTTCGGCGCTATCGGCTGTACTGCCTGCGACCTGATGGCGCCGATTCTGGAACAACTCCGCACACAATATGGTGCCCGGTGCAATGTGCTGTTCGTGTCGGTGAGCAAGGAGGCGGTGCTCGGCGCCCGCTACGGCATCAACAGCATCCCCGTACAGATTTTCTTCGACAAGGACGGCAAGGAATTCTTCCGGCACATCGGGTTCCTCCCCAAAGAACAGATAGTCGCCAAACTTGCCGAGCTGGGGATGGAATAGAGTGGAAGAACTGTTTATCACGCTAACTCAGGCAGTTGAGGGCACTGCGGCGGTAGCGCTCGGAGCAGCTTTTGTTTGGGGAGTGCTCAGCATTCTGCTGAGCCCTTGCCATCTGGCCAGCATCCCGCTCATCATCGGTTTCATTGACCAGCAGGGCCGCACCTCGACCCGCCATGCCTTCTGGCTTTCTACACTGTTTGCAACAGGCATACTCGTCACTATCGGGGCAGTCGGCGCGATTACGGCCTCGCTGGGACGCTTGATGGGTGATGTCGGCGCGTACGGCAACTACTTCGTGGCGCTCATTTTCTTCGTCGTCGGCCTGCATCTACTCGGCGTCATCCCCATGCCATTTAGCGGCCCGACAGCGGGCGGCTTTGGCAGAAAGGGCCTGCTGGCCGCCTTTGTGCTGGGACTTGTTTTCGGCATCGCCCTGGGGCCGTGCACCTTCGCTTACATGGCCCCGATGCTGGCGATCACGTTCAGGCTGGCCGCAACAAAGCTGCTTTACGGCGTGGCGCTGCTGCTCGCTTATGGCATCGGGCATTGCTCGGTCATCGTCGCGGCCGGTACATCCACCGAGCTTGTCCAGCAATACCTCAACTGGACCGATAGCTCGCGCGGCGCAGTCATCGTCAAGCAGGTCTGCGGCGTGCTGGTGCTGCTGGCGGGCCTCTACATGATCTACATCGCGTAGCGGGGAAAGAGAGGCGTACGTGACAAGCTCCCGCAAGATAATGGGAGGCTTTCGTCGGCACATTGCCGGGGCCCCTCAGCGATGCGCAGTCAAGCCGGGACTTACGCTCTCTGGACAAACGATATCAAAAAACAATACTCAAACAAACTTTAGTAAACTTCTTGAGTTTTTAAAGAAATTTTGGTCAAAAGAACCAACCATTTCCGGTGATATAGAGTTTAAAAATACCT
>CAYNMY010000183.1:0-5170 GCA_964398275.1 uncultured Armatimonadia bacterium
CGTCTGTACCAGGCTTTCGCTACCGCAGCGACGGACAGACTGTGGACACAGGCCCGACGTCGCTCGTCGAGGACCTGAACACTATCCCGTATCCGGCCTGGGACCTGCTGCCGATGGCGCGATACTTGCGGGTATGGTACCAGCTCGACGCGGTGGCCTATGGCCTGCGGGGCACTTCGATAATCGCCTCGCGCGGCTGCCCCTATGACTGTGCCTACTGCCAGCCCACCTTGCGCCGGATCTTTGGCCGGCGCATTCGCTTCCGCTCGGTGGACAATATCCTCGGCGAGTTGGCGGAGCTGAAAGAGCGTTACGGGATCGCCGGTGTGATGTGGCTTGACGACACATTCGGCATAGATCGTGCCTGGCTCAGTGAGTTGTGCCGGGCGCTTATTGACTGGAACAGTGGCCTGGTGTGGGGCTGCAACCTGCGGGCGGACATCGTGCAGCGTGAGATGCTGGCGATGATGCAGCAGGCGGGACTGCGGGTGGTACACCTGGGGATTGAGTCCGCCACGCAGCGCATCCTCGACGACATCTACCAGAAGAACATCACGCTGGAGCAGGCTCGCGAAGCGGTGTATACGGCCAAGGACCTCGGCCTGCGGGTGCGCGGCTATTTTATGCTCGGCGCGCCCACTGAGACCGAACAGGAGACTCGTGACACGCTCCGGCTGGCCAACGAGCTGCCGCTGGACGACGTCACCTTCAGCATCACGACGCCGCTGCCGGGAACGCATCTGTACCGCAAGACCCAGGAGCTGATTGGCCGCGACTTCTCCGCATTTGACTATTACAAGAGCGCCGTCTATGATAGTGACAGCGTCCTGCCGGCGGCTCGCCTGGACTGGTTCAAGAAACTCGGCTACCTCCATTTCTACCTGGGCCGCCGCTTCCTGCGGACGATCCGCTCGCTACTGGGCCTATCGGGTCTACGCAAAGCTCTGCTCAAGATAAAACGGTTCTGAGCATTGGACAATATGATGCAGGCCGGGCGTATCACAATCAGTCGCCGCGAGGTTCTCATCGTGTTGGGGCTGGCCGGGGCAGTGATGGTGCTGAGCACGCTCCCCTACCTGCACGCGCTGCAGATGGCCAATCCCCGCGACTACTTCGCCGGCTTCATCTGGGGAGTGGATGACGGCAACGTCTACCTCTCGTGGATTCGCCAGGCCGCTGAGGGCAACTGGCTGCTGGGCAACCAATACACCACTGCGCCGCAGGACCCGCACTTCTTCAATGTCTTTCTCCTGGCCCTGGGCAGCTTCTCTGCCCTTACCGGCCTCGCGCCCATCATCGTCTTCCACCTGGCCCGCGTCGGCGGCGGCATATTCCTGCTCTACGCCTTCTTTCTGCTCATCGCGGAGTTGACCCGGAGTCGGCGTGTTCGGCTATCGGCCGTAGTGATAGCGGCGCTATCGTCCGGGCTTGGGTGGATCACCTACCTGCAGGCCCGGCTCAGCGGATTGCCCTTTGGCACCTGGTCGGGTGCGCGGCCGATGGATGTCGCTTTTGGTTGGCAGGTCCAGCCTGAGGCGGTCACCTTCCTCTCGCTGCTGCTCAATCCGCTGTTTGTCACCGCGATGGGCCTACTGTGCCTGGTATTCCGCTATGGTCTGCGGGCGGCGCAGCCTGAATCTGGCCTGCGCAGTACCGTGATCTGCGGAGTGCTCTTACTGCTGCTGGGCAATGTCCATTCGTATGACGTTTTCGTCGCTTATTCAGCCATCCTGGTGTGGTTTGTGCTAGCCGCTGTGGGCGGGAGATTGTCGTGGCGTGCGGCGACGGTGCGCTACGCTGTCATCGCGCTGCTCGGCGCCGCGGCGCCGCTGTATGCATACTGGGCCGCCCGTGCCGATCCCGCATACCTGGCGAAGGTCGGGACTCCCACGTACTCGGCTATGCCGTGGGATTACGCTCTGGGTTACGGGCTGGTGCTTTTACTGGCGATAGTTGGCGCCGTGTGGGTGATTCGCAGCCGGAGGAGAACTGATGATGGAGTAGAGGAGAGTTCTGGCTCAGCTTTGCTCTTTCCGCTGGTTTGGGTAGTGCTGGGGTTGGGGCTGATATACTTGCCCGTCTCGTTTCAACGCAAGCTCATTGAGGGGTTGCACCTGCCGCTGTGCATTCTCGCTGCGGTGGGGTTGGTCCGAATGCATGGGTGGCTCAGGGGCCGCGTCTCGTTTGGGCTCCTGCTGGTGGTCTTTGTCGTGGTCACTATCCCGTCGAATATCGTGTTTGTGGCTGATTGCCTGGATCACGTAGCGGTGAATAACGTTGACATGCTGCAAGTGCTGATGCCGCCGGCATATCTAACCGAGGCCGAGAAGACCGCCCTGACCTGGCTCGCCGCCAATGCTCGCGACGGCGCGGTAGTCTTCTCCTCTTCGCTTATCGGCAATCATATTCCCGCGCATACCTCCTGCCGGGTAGTTGCTGGCCACTGGGCCGAGACTCTCAACTTCTCCGCAGCGCTGCGCAAGTTGGGTTATTTCTACTGGCCCGGCTGGGATGTGGACGAACGCGAGGATATCCTCCGCAGCACGGGCGCCGACTTCGTCGTCTACGGACCCCAGGAGAAACTGGTACAGCAGGGCATGGCTGCCAGTGGCCTCTTTGACCCTGACGCGACGTGGGACCCGACTATCGGTTTGCCTTGTTTGAAGCTGGCTTTCGTTGGTGGCGACGTGCGGATATATCTGGTGACGAAGTAGGCCAGACTCGTCGCTTGCATTGCTCTTCGCCAGACAGAACTTCGGCCGGTTGGGGGACGTCTAAGTACGTGGAGATAGGCAGATGAACGCATTGCGGCATCCAAAGAGCTTGATTGCAGTTGCCCTGGCGGCGCTCCTCAGCGTCGGGGTGGCGAGCGCTCGCGAGTGGAGCGAGGAGTACGAGAAGCAGGTCGGCGACCGGACCGCCGCGGAGATTGCCAAGGAGTACAAGGTATACGAGAACGAAGAGCAGCAACAGCGTGTGGAGAAGATGGTCGCCGACCTGGTCGCCCACACCCAGCGGCCCGATGTGGCCTATCAGGTAGTTTTGCTGGATGACAAGGATGTGAACGCCTTCAGCGTGCCGGGAGGGCACATTTACATCTACAAGGGCGTGCTGGACACGGCCGAGTCGGACGCGCAGTTAGCTGGCATTATCGCCCACGAGATGGCGCACAACTGCACGTATGATGTGCTTGACCAGCTCAAGCGGTCCCACGATATGTCCCTGGCGACCATCGCCGCCCTGATCCTGTCTCTGGCCACGGGATGGGGCGACGATGCCACCTATGGCGTGCTGACGGCGGGCCAGGTAGTCACCCGCGGGATACTGTCCACGTATTCGATTGATATCGAGAGCCGGGCCGACCGCAACGCTCTTTCCTATCTGCTGGCAGCGGGGTACAATCCAGTAGGGCTGCTCACCTTCATGGAGCGCCTGGCGCGCGAGGAACGCAGCAGACCTACCACCGAGCTTGGTATCTTCCAGACCCACCCGCTCTCCACCCAGCGCGTTTCCGACCTTACTCATCTCATACAAGACGCGGGCGTGGAAATAAACCGCCGGGCCGTCACCAAATGGGACCCGCCGATTGTAGAGGAGGGTGAAGTCGGCGGTAGGCCGGCCCAGATTTTGAAGCTGTGGGACCAGGAGCTGTTTGCGTTTGCCGACGCACCGGGCAAGGGTGACGTCACTGCGCGCGGACAGCGGATGGTCGAAGCCCTGACCCAGGTGTTGCGCGATGGCGCGCGGGCCTTCGAGTTCCGTACGGCCAATCACCAGAACCAGACCGCAATTGCCGTCCGGGACAAGATCTTGTTCACCATATATCCGGAGGATGCGGCGCTGGTCGGCAAGTCGGTAGCCGATACTGCAATGGAAGTCAACCAGGCCTTTCGCCGCGCGTTGTTTTGGGAGCGGATTCAGCGGCTGTACTGAACCGGCCGGGGTCAGCCCAACGCCCCCTGGCCATTAGGCACACGGATGACCCCGCCGCAATGGCGTTACTCTTCGGCCTTCTTTTTCTTCCGGAAGGTTATGCCGGTGACGTCCCTGGCCTTCATCCACTCGTCCTCAGTAGCGATCACGACCTCCGGCGAGCGGAACTCTTCGCCCTTCTCCGTCCTGACCAGCACATTTCCGGTGAGCGTAATAATGTCTGCGAGCTCTTCGTAAACCGCGTGGTCGGCCCAGGCAGTCTTGTCCTCCTGGACGGTTTTTACTCGCCCGAAAATGTTGGCCTTCTTAACATCGTCGCCGTACTCGTAGACTATCTTCGGGCACGTGATGGTGGTCTTCTTCTCCCGGTATTCATCAAACTTGCTGGGCTTTTCCTCTTCGCCCTCGGACTCTTTCTTTTTCTTTTGCGTGACCATAGTCACGTTACCGGTTACCGTGGCGACTTCGGCATCGAAGTCGGCGGTACACAGGTCGCCAGTGATAGTCGCTTCTGGGTCCACGATCTTGAGATGCCCGGTGGCGCGAGCGGTGTCATCGGCTTCGTTATACCACGCTTCGTCGCAGTACATCTTGACGTCCTGGTGGCTGAAGATCACGTTCCCGGAGAGGTAGTACAGCTCCCGGGCGGCGTCATATTCGACCAGAGCGGCGTGCTCGACCTTGACAATATCCTCGTCTTCTTCGGTTTCCTCGGTCTCAGCCTCCGGCGCGAGGGCGGGTGGCTGCGGCGGGGGTGGTGGGGACTCGTTGGCCTGGTCGGCCGGTGGCTGAGCGGCGGCCGGTGGCTTGGGGATGCCCAGACCAGCCAGCAAGAGCAGTGCGCCCAGCGCCGCTGCGCCCACAATCGTCCAGTTTCTCATTCTTCTTGCAGCTCCCTTATCTCGCTTAGCTTTTCTTTGGCCTCGTCGGCGTGGAAGACCATCTGCACCTCGTTCAGAGCGAAGTTGCCCGTCTCGATATTGTATACTAGCTCGCGGCCGATCACGGTGTTATCGCCGGCATACATCCGCACCTGCTCCGGGCATTTTATCAGGTCCTCGGCGGCGAAGTAGTCTAGCTTAGTTGCAGTAATGATCGCTTGCTTGCTCTTCAGCGTGACCTTACCCGGGCACCGGATCACCTCCTCCTTCTGGTTCCAACTCGCTTCAGCGGTAGTGATAATCGCGCCTCGGTACGAGCCCACCCGCACATTTCCGCTGTCCTCGAAGGCTCGCTG
>CAYNMY010000184.1:0-5163 GCA_964398275.1 uncultured Armatimonadia bacterium
CGGATCGGAGCCTTCGTAGGTTATTTCCGCGTCGGCGACATCCCACGAATAGACACTGTTACCGGCGCTGATATCCTGGGGCCGGACGATTCCCCGCAGGGTGATTTTATGCACATCGAGGTTGACGCGAATATGGCGACTGCCTTCGATCACGAGGTTACCTTCGGGCGTGATATCCACGATGCGTGTTGCGATGCGGGCGCTGAGGCTCTCCTGGCGGGTGGCGAGGCCGCTGGCGCTGGAACTAGACTCCGCGCCGAAGCCGAAGAAGGGGATAAAGTCGAACTTGCCCAAGCCCGGCCCGACGTCGCTAGCAGTCTTATGGTCGAGGGAGCGGGCCGCCCGGTGCTGGGCCTGGGCTGTTTCTGAGATTATGACCAGCACCACGTCGCCGATCTGGCTGGCTTTAGCATCAACAAACAGGTTAGTAAAGAAGCTGTACTGCGGCGGCGGATCGAACTGCTGGGCGCCGAGCGGGCTCCCGACCAGGGCCACGCATATTGCCACAATACCGATCCCGCTTATTCTCGTCATCAAGAATCTCCTCACAGCTTCACTTCTACGGTCCGAGCGTTGGCGACGCGCCCATAGGTAGTATGCCGGCTCCCGGCGACTCTGACACGCACGATTTGATCTTGCGCGGCATCATTCAGGGCTTGTCCGACGGTGGCGATGGTTATGGCCTTATATGAGAGCACGATACGGACGGTATCGCCCCGCTTAATGACAATTTGCGGCAGGGGCGAGGTTGGCTGCAGTACTGGCCCTGCTTGATTACTCACCGCTACGGGCTGCGGCTGCCCCTGGGTAGCCACCATGGTTTGCGGCTCGCCAGCCAGGGCAACCCCTTCCGGGTTCCAGCCGGCACGCCGCAGCCGCAGGACAATCAACCCCACTGTAACGGGCCGCTGATAGCCCGCCAGCGGTGCTGGTCCCAGGCTGACGGCGGCCAGCTTCGCTGCCTGGTCGGGCGGACCGGTTACTTCGGCGACCTCTCCCAGCGACATATCCCCGCCGGCAACGACCGCATTCTCCGGCAGAGTGATGGTTAGCGCCTCATCTTCCGCCCAGGCGCTGCTGGTGATGACTATTAGAATTGTCGCTACCACAAACCACTTCTGCATGTCAAGTCCTTCATTTCCCCGTTCCGGCTTACCCCTCTGCTGAGCTTGTCGAAGGGCCGAACCACCGTCGTGCTGCCGTTGTCTGCCGTTCCCTATCCACTAACCACTGTCCACTGTCCGTTTATCTATTAAGCTGGCTGGCGGTTTGGAGCATTGAATCGGCTATTTTGATCGCCTGGGAGTTAGCTTCATAGGCCCGCTGGGCGACGATCATATTGACCATTTCCGTGACCACTTTGACATTTGACAGCTCCAGCACGCCCTGGGCGATTGACCCCAGGCCGTCAAGGCCGGGGGTCCCGGTTGTCGCCGTCCCTGAGCCGGCTGTTTCGACGAAGATGCTGTGCCCTTTACTCAGCAGCCCGGCGGGGTTTGCGAAGCGCGCAATCTGGATCTGTCCCAGGTTCTGGGGCTGGCCGCTGATTATTGCTGATACCGTCCCATCAACGCCCACTGCGATTTGCGCTCCGGAGGGCACTACGACACTGGGTTCGAGCGAATAGCCTTCCGGGGTGACGATATTTCCCTGGCTATCCAGGCTGAACGCTCCTGCTCGGGTATAGCCGGTGGTCCCATCGGGCAGGAGGATCTGGAAGAAGCCGTTACCTTCGATAACCAGGTCCAGCGGGTTACCGGTTTCCTGGAAGGTGCCCTGGTCAAACATTTTACTGGTTGAGGCCACGCGGGTACCCAGGCCGATCTGGATGCCGGTGGGTATTTCGACGCCCTGGGCGGAGGGCGTACCGGGCATCCGCATAGTGTCGTAGAGCAGGTCCTGGAAGTTGACTCTCTGCCGCTTATAGCCTCCGGTATTGACATTAGCCAGGTTATTGGCAATGGTATCAACGTTCAGTTCCTGGGCTATCATTCCGGTTGCTGCCGACCACAGCGCGCGCATCATATCAAATCATTCCTTACTGTAGCTCTTCCGTACGAGAGGCTTCCTGCCTGTTGCTCCTGTCGTTTCCTATCTACTGCTATCTGCTGTTATCGTCATATCGCTGCGACCGTTGCCATCAGGCCGCGTATGCTGTCGGCCTGCTCCTGGAAGGCGGCGGCGTTGGCCTCATAGACCCGTAGACATTGCATCATGGCTGTCATTTCCGAGACCACGCGCACGTTGGAGCCTTCGATATATCCTTGGGCAACGGTCGTTGATTGTGCTGGGGCGGGCGGCGCGGAAGCTTGTAATAGGTTCCCCCCGAGCTTCCGCAGGCTTGTGGGGTCATCAAACTCCACGATCGCCAGGCGATCAACTTGCTGCCCGCCCACAATAATGTTACCTTCAGGGCTGATAGTGACGTCACCGGAGGGCAGAGTTACCGGGCCCTTCTGTCCTAGTACCAGATGCCCGTCTATCGTGACCAGTTGCCGGCTGCTGTTCAGGGTAAGCCGGCCGTCGCGACTATAGCAGATGCCCTGGGGGGTTTGGATGCTCAGCAGGCCAGCGCCATGGAGGGCGATATCGAGGGGGTTATTTGTTTCCTGCACCGGCCTGCGCTCATGTCCACTCCCCCGGTAGGGAAGCTCATCTGGCCGCTGGTTGCTGGCGCGGTGGTCGTATTAAGGTTGAGGCTGCTTTGGCCGACGCACTGGCGCCGATAGCCGGTGGTATTAGCGTTCGCCAGGTTATCGGCATAGACGCTGTGCTTTTCGAGCTGCGTCATCATGCCTCTGGCTGCGGCATAGAGTCCTGTAACCATCTTCCCCCCCGGGAACACCCAATCGTTGCCTTTATCGTTAGCTGCTACTCCCCGCCGTTACCTGTCGTTGTCCGTCGTTATCTGCCGTTATGCTGCCTGTTGTGCTGCCGTTCTGCTGGTGTTATACTGCCGCATATGACTCCTGCTCAGTTTATCGGCAGTGTTGGTGCATACTTTAGCCACAAATCCGCATTACATCCCTCAAATCACACCTGAAATGCCCTTCTTTTCGGTCCTGTTTTGTCATTGTCGTCTCCCTGTTGCACTGCTTTATCGCGCCGTCTGTAGGGGCGGATGTTCATGCTGCAGGCATGAATCATCCGCCCGCCGTTCTGTTCAGACGTTAGCACCTCGGGCGGATATTACCCCTGCGGGGCAAAAGTCCGCCCCTACACTAACGACGCCTTGATGTGCTATCGTTGCGCCGCCGTTATTTTGGCCTTCTCCTCTCTTCCACAGGGAGAGGGGCCAGGGGTGAGGCGGGCCGAAGGGTCGAATCGGGGTTGTCCGCCGTTGACTAACCACTATCCACTGTCTCCTACCCCCTAAGCTGTTCGAGCTTCTCTTCGCTGACGCTATCCAGGACATCAACCAGCAACTGCCCTATCTCCGCCAGCGCCTCCGCCTGGACATACTGCATTTGGTCCTGGGGGGTATCGCGCCGCGGGTCGGGCAGCCGCTGGAGCCAGACGGCGGGGATACCTGCCCAGCCGAAGGGGATATGGTCACTGCCGTGCGGTCCGTGGTAGTGGTTAATGCGCAGGGCCAGCCGGTGCGCGGAGTTGGCAACTACCTCTCCCAGCTTATCGCTCTGCGGCCCTACCGTTTGCATATAGAGCTCCTCCCCCACCCCGACCATATCCACATTGATCATGCCCGCGATATCCTCTCCCCCACTTGCCCTGTAGTTGTTGACGAACGCACGCGACCCCATCAACGACGGGCTACTGACATCGCCGAGGTGCTCTTCCGCCCCACAGAACAGGAACAGGAGCCGGTAGGGCAGTTCACGCTGACTGAGCATGCGGGCCACCTCCAGGAGCGTACCCACGCCCGAGCCGTTGTCGTTAGCCGCTGGACAGTTCTCACTCTTTGAGTCATAGTGCGCGGCCACGACCACGGTCCGCTCGCCGCGGTGGTACTGCGGGCACCAGGCGATCACATTCTGGGTATAACCTCTTCCGCCCGGCAGCACGATCGGCTCGGAGATAGCTGTCTCATATCCCAGCAACTCGAGGGACCAGTGGATATACTCCGCCGCCTGCTTTTCCCCACCGCTGCCTGCAGGCCGCGGACCGATCTCCTCCGCGAGGTATTGGATAGTGTGCTGGACTCTTTGGGTATCTAGCTTGGTGTCCAGACGGTCGGGTAGGCGCGCCGTATCATCCCGCTCCTCTTGAGTTAACCCATGGTGAAGCTGCCCGGCAAAGGCTTCCCATCCTATTATTCCCACACACCTTGCTCCCAGCACCAGCATTGCCGCTACAGCGAGATAATGCAGTTCGGTTTGCAGTTGCCGCAGCACCGTACTTTTCATCTCTTAGTATCTTGGCACTTCGCGGCTTCTTCCTGACCTCCCCGCTCAAGATTTTCTTGCGTTCATCTGTTCCACTCGTCATTTTCGCTGTTTTTCACTCCCTCCTCAAACTCTTTCTAAAGAAAACGCGACCTCATGCCGATAGCCTAGAGGAAGCATACTGCTTCGGCAAAAGTTCTGCTGCGGAGCCGTGGAGAACCCAACCTTTCTGAGCCCGAATCCGCCACATCCGCCGACTGTCAACTATCCGGTTAGCTGTCTTCTGCACAGCTATCGGTCTGCAACTTCCGGGGGGGACATCGTGCTACAGCTCCAGTATGACGTCGAGCCACGTACTCAGCCGATGGTAAGCCCGTACCTCGTTGTTAGGAGCGCTTTACTCGAACTAGGCTACGTCGAGCTTTCCGGGCGGATTGAGCAGGAGCTTATCGAGAATCCGGCCCTTGACGTTGACCTGGACTACAACGACTACCAGCCACTCCCCCCGAGCATCTTATCCCCCGCGACCTCTTCGTCATCTTCCTCTCCGGCCTCGGGCAATGGCGATGGTTTCTCGATGAGTTCGGTGCCCGCACCCCAGTCGCTGCCGGACGAGCTGCTCTGGCAGTTACATGCCACCGCCCCGGAATCGCTCCACGCCATCGGTGAGCTACTCGTTAGCGTCGTTGACGACGATGGCTACCTCCACCTGGACCTTTTCGAACTGGCCGAGGACCTGAACGTGTCCCTCGAGCAGGTTCGGCAGGCACTTGACTACGTCCAACAGCTTAGCCCTTCCGGCGTCGGGGCCCAGTCTTTG
>CAYNMY010000185.1:0-5161 GCA_964398275.1 uncultured Armatimonadia bacterium
ATCACTTATGAGCAAGCAGCTCTCCGCAGAAGATGTCGTCAAGGGCGAGCAGGACTCATACAACTGCGTGACCAGGGACGGCGAGGTAATCACCGGGGGCGCGCACTGCACCCCGCCCCGGTTCAACGGGCTGCGCCCGGAAGTGCAGGCCAATATGAAGGCGCTGGTCCAGGAACAGATTGATATGTGCGCCGACTTCGATAGCTTCGCAGGCGTCAGCCTCCAGCTCTGGAACAGCTCGCCGCTGAAGCTGGGCGCCAGGTTGAACGTAAGCTACGACGACTGGACGATGACGCAGTTCGCCGCCCAGATCGGCGAGCCACTGCCCGGGGAGCCCGGCGACCCCGAGCGCTTCACGCAGCGGGCTGACTGGATATTGAACGATCCGCAGCGCCGGGAGCAGTTCATCGAATGGCGCTGTGGGATAATGACGGAATTCTACACCGAGATGGCTGCGCTGATCGCGGCAAGCCGGCCGGGCGCCAGGCTGCACTTGATGGCCCTTAAGCCGAATCCCCGCCAACGGGACGTGGATTGGGCCCAGCGCGTCCGGGACCAGGGGATTGACCTACAGGCGCTGGGCAGTAACCCCAACGTCGTCATCAGCCGGTTCACTTGCCAGACCCAGTACCGCAGCGATAAGCGGGGTGGGAAGTCCATTGCGAAGGTTGACCCGCGGACTGTACCTTACGATCCAATGGCGGTGACGCCGGAGTTCATGGAGCCGTTTGTGGGCCTGCCGCGCACCGGCGCAATCATCCACCAGATGTACTGGGAATTCGGGAACCTGAGGATGTGGGGGGAGAATCGGGCGCCGCAACTGGCTATGCCGGAGCCGTGGAAGTGGGAGGCCCGGGCTCCGCGGGCCGGACAGCCGTATCCGTGGGGCCGCAACTTCCTGCGCTGGTATGCGCTGCACGTCTACCTGCTCGACCCGCAGTACCTCGCGACGGGCGGGTACGTCCTGGGCACGCCGGGTGTGGAAAAAGATGTGCGCGATTTCGCCCGCAACTACCAGGCCTTGCCGGCAGTGCCCTTTACCGAGGTAGCCAGCAGCGGGCCGATCGTACTGCGCTTCGCCGAGGCCGAAGACAAGCACTGGTGGTATGCGCTGAACGTCACCGACCAGCCGGCGCAGATGTTGCTCAAGCTCGAAGACGGGCCGCTGTATGATGCTGCCACCGGCGAGCGGGTGGCTGACCGCCATGCCCAGTTCCGGCTGGAGGTGCCGCCGTTTGGGGTGCGCGTGCTGGTCGGGGAGAAGTACGTAACCCTGGAGCACCGCGGCCAGCCCCGACCTGCCGAGGTGCCCCACGTGAGCGATATTCCGGTGATGGAGCCTGCGGAGTGACCGCGGCTCGAACCTGCTGCTTGACCAGATGGCAAATACCCGCGCCACGACGAACTTGCAGTCACCAAAAAGAGGTGACATACCGTGACGATCCGACTACTGGTGTTAGGTGTGCTGATTGTGACCTGCACTGCGGTATGCGCTCAGGACGGTGATGTCCAACTGTGCGAGCCGTGGTGGAGCGAATATGCCGGCGAGGACGCCACCGGTGAGGACACTATCGGCCTGTGGCAGTTCAACGCCGATGCCGAAAACCAGGACTCCTCCGGGCACGGCCACGACGGCGAACTTAAAGGCGCCACCATCAGCCCGGACGGGTTATTGGGCTCGTGCCTGGAGTCGTACGAGGGATATGGAAAAGACGACCGGCTCCACGCGCTCAGCGTGAGAAGCAATCCCGCGCTCAGCCCTCAGGGCGCTTTCACCATCGAGATGTGGCTCAAGCCCAAGCCCGACTTCGAGAAGTGCCCGTTCTCCATCATCATTGACAAGAAGTACGTGGCCAATGATGACTACCAGTTGAGTCTGGGTCGCGCCAGCGGGGGCCAGCGGCCGGTCCAGGCCAATCTCGGCTTTGGCGACTCATCATCGGTATTCTCCTCCGATCCGGTGCGCTTCGAGCCGGGGACATGGTATCACCTGGCTTTCGTCTACAACGGCGCCGGGGTTGCCTCGTTCTTCCTCAACGGCAGTCCCATCGGCGGCGGGGAAGTCGAGGGGCGCAGGTCCATCCATCCCGGCGGGCGCGCTCTGACCATCGGCGACCGGGGTGGCAGCAACTATCGCGGTTTCCCCGGCTATATTGACCAGGTGCGCTTCACCCGGGGCGCGCGGGAGTTCCGGCGGGCGAAATTCGAACTTACCTCACCGCGCTGGGTCTTCATCCGGATGGAGAAAGCGCCGCCACTGCAGTTCGCGGTCACCAACCTCCAGCCCGCCGAGTTAATTGCCGCTATCGCCAGGATCTCGGTGCCCCACGGTGGGGCAACTGAAGAGTTCGTCCGCGGGCTTGGCCCGGGCGAGCAGGCTACGCTTGAATTTGCGCTGGACACCTCGCTGCGGCCCGACACGTACAATATCAATGCCGAACTGGAAATCGCCGGAGATGTGCCGTACACACTCGCCGAATCCTTCGATGCCACTATCGTCTCCCGACCGCTGCCGCACGTGATGCCGGTGATTATGTGGGGCGGCGGCCAGGAAGAGGTTATCAAGGAACTGGGGTTCACGCATATGGCACGGGTGAAGGTGGATTACAACGAGGTGTTAGAGGCGGGAGAGCCAGTGGCCAGAACCAACAAGCATCGAGCGGAGCTGCTGAATAACATGATGAAGCTGGGGCTGAACTCGTACGTCTCACTGGACCCGGGCCGAAGGGTCCGCCACCGCGAAGAATTCCAGAAGGTCAACCGCGAGGGCAAGTTTTACGAGGAAGATGGGAAGCGTGACGCTTGCGGGCATATCCCCGAGCTCCAGCAGTACTGCTATGACGTGGGGGCCTCGATGGCCCAGAGCTACGGCGAGTTCCCCAACTTTAATGCCGCAGTTATTCACAGCGAGGTGCGCGGTAACAAGCGGCTGTCGTTCCGCGAAATCGAACGCAAAGCCTTCCGTGACCACGCCGGATTCGATATACCCGAAGGTCTGGAAACCAACCGCGGGCAGCACTATTCCGACACCGAAGGCTTTCCCGAGTCGCGAGTCATCCCCGACGAGTACCCCTTCTACGTGTACCTCAAGTGGCTGTGGAAGGACGGCGACGGGTGGAATTACCTGCACAGCGCGGTGGACGCCGGGCTCAAATCAACCGGCCGCACGGACTTCTGGACCTGGCACGACCCGGCGATACGCATCCCCAAGGTCTACGGCAGCGGCGGGAAGGTGGATTATATCTCCGCCTGGACCTATACCTACCCCGACCCTCCTAAAATAGGCTTCAATACTGATGAGCTGCTGGCGATGGCCGCCGGCGCCGATCACCCCCAGGGCGTTATGAAGATGACCCAGGCCATCTGGTATCGCTCGGCCACCGCGCCAGTCAGCGAAGAAAGCCAGGAGAAACTGGCCAAGCAATCCGTCTGGGAAGATACCGATCCCGACGCGCGCTTCATCACGATAGCCCCCATGCACCTGCGCGAGGCGCTCTGGTTCAAGCTCTCCCGACCCATCAAAGGGATTATGTACCACGGCTGGGGTTCGCTCATTGATGTTAAGCCGCCGGGCAGCTACCGCTACACCAATCCCGAAACCCAGCATGAGTTGGCCCGACTGACTCACAATATTGTCAAGCCCCTGGGCCCGACGTTGCTCCAGGTGCCCGGCGCGAAGAGCGACGTGGCTTTCCTGGAGAGCTTCGCGTCGGAGATGTTCGCCGGGCGGGGCACCTGGGGCTGGGGCGGCAACTGGGCCGCGGATGTATATCTCGTCCTGCAGTGGGCGCAGCTCCAGCCGGAGGTGGTCTTCGACGAAACCATCGTCGAGCGCGGGCTGGACGACTTCAAGGTGCTGGTGATGGTGGACTGCGACGTGATCACGCAGAAGATGGCCGACGAGATACAGGCCTTCCAGCGGCGCGGCGGGATAATCATCGGCGACGAGAATACCTGCCCGGCGATCACGCCCAACATCCTTATCGCTAGAGAGAACGGGCGCACAGGCAACGCCGAGGAGGGGAAGGCGGCCCTTCAGGAGCTAGCGGCGAAGCTGCGCCAGGACCTCGACGCGAAGTACACCCGCTACGTTGACTCGGCGAACCCCGATGTAATCACCTACCACCGCCGCTACGGGAGCACCGACTACGTCTTCGCTATCAACGACCACCGCGAGTTCGGCACCTACGTCGGCCACCACGGGCTGGTGATGGAAAACGGCCTGCCCTCGGACGCCGTTATCACCGTCAATCGGCCAGGCGGCTTCGTCTACGACCTCGTCAATAGCCAGCCGGCACCGGCGACCGCCGGGGACGGCAAGCTCCGGATCGAAGCGCAACTGGAGCCGTGCAGCGGACGGCTGTTTATGATTACGGACCAGGAGATAGGCGAGGTGCGCATCAACGGTCCGGAGCAGGCCGCCGCAGGCAAATCCGCCGTCTTCCGCGTAACTGTCGTGGGGAAGGACGGCAAGCCACTGGATGCGGTGGTCCCAGTGAAGGTTGAGATCGCTGATCCTGGGGGGCGCATCGCCGAGTTCAGCGGCTCCTATGGCGCAGTCGGGGGCGTGCAAAGAGTGACCTGCGACTTCGCGCGCAACGACACGCCGGGGGTGTGGACGATGGGCGTTCGGGAAAGCGCCTCCGGGAAGACCGCCCATGCGTACATCCGCCTGGAGCCAAGAAATACTGAGAAGGAGATTGAGTAGATGCCGCTGTACTGGGGTGATCTGCACTATCATACTGCCGTGGGCTACGCCCAGGGCTCACTGCGCCGCAGCCTGGAAATCGCCAGCGAGCACCTCGACTTTGTGGCGCATACCGGCCATTCCCAGTGGCCGGATATGCCGATTATGCCCCAGGACCGGCATATGAAGTGGGTTAACGGCTTCGAGGTCATGAAGAAAGCCTGGCCTGAGGTCGTAGCACTTACCGAGGAGTTCTACCAGCGCGGCAAGCTGGTGACGTTTCTGGGCTACGAGTGGCACCACAGCCACTATGGCGACTACCACCTGCTCTACCCGGGCGGCGAGGGCGAGCTGGTCTACCACGCCGAAGCCGCCGAGCTTCAGCAGTATGCCAAAGAAGCCGGCGCGATGCTTATTCCCCACCACGTCGCCTACGCGCGGGACTGGCGGGGCTTTAACTGGGATTACTTCGAC
>CAYNMY010000186.1:0-5134 GCA_964398275.1 uncultured Armatimonadia bacterium
TGGCCTTGACTTGCCGTTCGGTGGTGTGGGTGAGGTGGTGGCGACCTTGGCTGGAACGGTGGACGAGCCCGAGATTAGTGCACGGGTTGGTATCCCCTACGGCTACTGCGGTCCCTATCCCATCACCGGGGCGAACCTGGTAATAGCCGGGGACCGAAACAAGCTGCGCGTTACCGAGGGAAGCTTCCGGTGGGCTGAGGGCACCGTCAGCCTCCAGGGCGAGGTGGTGAAGTGGGCTGAGTATCTGGAGAATCCCTCGGTCAAGCCGGACTATTCAGCTCGGCTTTCCATCGAAAATGCCGACCTGCAAGCGATTATTTCTCCGGAGAGAACCGACGTGCAGATCGAGGGGCGGGTGGACCTGCCGGTGGTCGAAATCCGCAGCACGCCCGCTGGCCCGGCGGGCCACGCTCATCTGCTGGTGCCCCGGCTGGTCATCGGCGGCCAGCAAATCAGCGCGATTGACACCATGGTGCGGGTGGACAACGGCAAAGTATCCCTTCAGGACACCAGTATGCAGGTCGGGAGCGCGCAAATCCAGGCGACTGCGGGTTACTCCTGGCAGGACAAGCAGGGCACGGCGAAGCTCACTCTCACCGGGGGCCGGATTGAGGAGCTGCTGCGACTGGCCGCGCCCGTCAGCAAGCTCGTTGGCGCCGAAGCGGATCAAAATATCAGCCGCGACCTGCGCAGCTACAGCCTCCGCACGCGCGGGGCCGTGGAGCTCTCGCTTGACGTGCATGGCTCGCCTGAGGCCATCAGCGCCCAGGTCCGGACCAGGATCACCCAGCTTAGCTTTGACCGCAAGGATTTGCCCGATGTCAGCAGTGAGTTCGCCCTGGACCTGGCTGATGGCAAGCTGGCTGCAGTTAGCGATATCTACGCGGAAATAACCCAGGGCGAGGGCCTGCTGACAGTTGAAGGCGAAGTTGATCCCGATGGCGACTTGTCGCTGTTCGCCGACGGATCCAACTTCAGTCTCGCGCTGTGGCAGGAGTGGCTGCCCCAGGAGATTTCCCTAAGCGGGATGACAAGCCTGACGATCGCAGCCAGCGGGCCGACGCGCTCGCCCCACCTCAAAGCTAGCCTGGACATCAATAATCCGACTTTCCAGGGAGTGCGCTTTGACCAGGCCAGAGTGCCCATTGCCACTCTGGATGAGAACGGCCTGGACATTGATGTGCTGCTGCTTAAGCTCGAAGAGCAGGAGATCGTCCTCCAGGGAAAGCTGCCCTTCCGCTGGCAGCCGCCCGGGCTGGATCCCAACGGGGAGATTGCGCTCTCCGCCAAAATCGAAAACACTGACCTCAGCTTCTTCCCCCCGCTGCTTGATGAGTTTGTCCGCTCCCGGGTCCCGGAAGGTGAAGTAGCCAAGGCGACGGTGTGGAGTGAACTGAAGACTCGGGGGCAGGTAGACAGCGAGGTCATCATAACCGGGAAATTGCAGGACCCCGTGCTTCAGGGCTACCTGCGCATTTCCGATGCCAAGGTCGCTACGCCGGGCGCGAGCCACAGCCTTGAGAACCTGCAAGTGGACATTGGTTTTTCCCGGGGGGAAGGTCAGAACGTTCTTGATATTCGCAACGCCACCGCGCAGTGGGACAACACCGTGCTCACTGCCGCCGGCCAGGCCACGCTCAGTGATTTTATCACCCTCTGGCACAATGAGTTCGACCTGTCCCTTGACATTGACTCCCCTGCCCAGAAGCTGTTCGGCGAGACGGTAGTGAAGAACTTGACCGGACGGGTCACACTGGTGACCCAGGCCGACTTCTGCCATCTGCTGACCCTTGAAGAAATCACAGGTGGCCTGGGCGAGGGGAGTGTGCAGGTCTCCGGTAGTGCCCAGCTCGCCACCTTCGATCTGCCGAAGTTTGCCGACAACCCGGTAGACATACGGTTGGCTCTGGACAGTGCCGCCGTCAGCTACCCGCCGATCTACGACGGCCTGGTTGACGGCTCGATTGTCCTGGCCAATCGTGAGCCGGGCCAGCCGGCTGCTGCTGTCGGGGAGCTGGTCCTCCACGATGCCCGGGTCGGGCCGCCGGCTGCACCGGCCGCGGGCGGCGCTCCAGTCTATGGCTGGGGGCCGGACCGGCCCTCCCCGACCTTTGATATGAAAGTGGCCATAGGTCCCCGCGTGCTGCTCAAAGCTCCGGGCTTATCGGCCACTCTGGAGCAGACCGACTACGCCGCCCATGCCACCGGCACTCCCCAAAGACCGCGCATCGTCGGCCGCGTGGAGATCAGCCCGGGTAAAGCCCGCGTGTCCGCCGGCTCGGTGCACATCAGCCAGCTTGGTGTGGAATACCGTTACGGCCCTGAGCTTGGCGAGTATCAGCCCCCGATCAAGTTAGCGATGTCCGGAGAGATATGGGGCCAGGCTGAACAGGTCATACCCAGCGTCGTAATTGATGGGCGCCAGGTGGAGCAGTTAATCGTGTTCGTCGAAATTGACGGTAACCTGCCCGCGCCGATCAATCTGCACTTGACCTCCCGGCCGCCCCTGAGCGAGGACCAGTTGTATCAGATCATTGGTACCCAGCCGCTGGGCCTGATGACTGCCGGGGCGAAGGGGGGCACCGACATCACCAAGCTATTGTCGCAGAAATTCACCGGGCTGCTGGCGGCCGGATTTCGGGCCACGGTGTTTCGCCCCATCGAAGAACAGATTAGACAAGCTCTGGGCCTGGAGGAGTTCACCGTCTTGTTTGGCTTCGACCAGCCTGTGGATGTACGCCTGGGCAAATATCTCATCAAGGACCTGCTGGTTAGTTACCGGCACAGCGTTGTCTCCGAGATGCAGGACGAGTGGGACCTGAGCATCTCATACAAGTTGCCTCGTCGGCTTGATCTCAGCTATACCACCGATGAGAAGGGCGACACTCAGTTCCGGATCAGCTCCACCCGGGAGTTCTAACCCGGCGGGCACCGGAACCGCTGGCCGGCGCAATTGTCTAACAATTGAGCAACCGCCCAGCCTGACGCCGACTCAACGGTAGCGAGCGGAAGGCCTTCTGTGGTATAATTGCCTGAACGTCAGCCATAGCCAGGCGCACACAAAGCCTATCCGTGAGCGACCAGAGCAGATCGGCAGAATTCGATAGAGTCATCTCGGAAAACTACCAGCGCGTCTACGGGGTCATATACCGCCTGCTGGATGACCACCAGGAAGCGGAGGACCTCACCCAGGATACTTTCGTCAACGCCTATCGCGCCTGGGAGGATTTTCGCGGGGAAAGTCAGGTCTACACCTGGCTGTATCGTATTGCGGTGAACCTGACCAAGAATCGGTTGGAGCGGAGCGGACGGCGGCGCCAGTTCCACAGCTATTCGCTGGACCAGCCGGTCGAGAGTGATGAGGGCGAGCAGCGCGAACGCCAGATCCAGGACTGGTCGCAGGCACCCGAGGAGCTCATCGCCAACGCCGAAGTAGGCCAACTGATTGCCAAATACGTCACTCAGCTCCGCCATGATTACAAAGAAGTTATCATTCTGCGGGATTATGAGGGCCTCTCTTACGAGGAAATTGGCGAAGTTCTTGGTTGCAGCTTGCAGGCCGTCAAGTCACGGCTGTTCCGCGCCCGCAGTACGCTGCGGGAAAAGCTTCAGCCCTACCTTCAGCCCGCCCCAACCGACCAGAGCAGCTCTTATCGGGGAGGAAACACCCCGTAGATATCGAACAGATGATACGGCGTGGCTAGTGGATGCAGCAGCTATGCTACTTGGCACGAGCCGCCTGTCGCCCACGGGCGTGCAGATCATCAATGTGACTCAGAGGGGATCAACTATGTGGCTTGCTAGGCGCAACTCACTCATTGGCTATGCGGCAGCCGTGGCCCTGTTGGTAGTGGCGATGTCGCCGGCTGTCGCTCAGGCCCAGCCGCTGATCGCTGAAATTGTCGTCCGCGGCGTCACATACACCTCGGCAAGCACCATTCTCGACGAACTCAGGGCAAAAGACATCCTGAAGATCGGGGAGCCGTACACGGACCAAAAGAGGCAAGTCGCCGAAAAGGCACTAATGGATTTGGGTTACTACGACACCGTGAGCTTGTCCTACGAGCAGGTCGGCGAAGATGTCAAGGTTATCATAACCGTTGTCGAGAAGCGACGCATCGAGCAGATCGTCTTTGTGGGCAACACCGTGGTTACCGATGAAGAACTCAAAGAAACTATCATAAGCAAGATCGGCGAGGTCGTGGTCAGTGCTCCCACCCGCACCGACGTAGACAAGATCCAAGGTTACTATCGGGACAGAGGCTACATGGCCATCGTCCCTGACGTGACCATTGATGACTACAATGTGCTCACTTTTGTGATCAACGAGTCCCATGTCGAAGATATCCTTGTCGAGGGGTTGGAGAAAACTCAAGAGTGGGTCGTCCGCCGGCAGATAAAGACCCAGGTCGGGGAGTTGTTCCAGGAGCAGAAGATTACCCAGGATCTGAATCGCATCCTCAATATGGGTATTTTCAGCGACGTCCGGGTCGACTCTCGCCCGGGGCAAAGAGAACCGGAGAAGGCAGTTATCGTGGTTATCCAGATCGAGGAGAAACGCACCGGGATGATCACGGTCGCCGCCGCTTATAGCGAGCTGGACGACTTCGTAGCGATGCTCTCAGTGGCCCAGAACAATCTGCGCGGCCGCGCCGAACGGGCCTCACTGGACGTTGAATTGTTCGGTCGTACCAGCTTCGATTTCAAATTCTTCGAGCCATATCTGGATGCGAAGGATACTGAGCTCAATCTGCGGCTTTTCGACACCGAGCGCCAGCGTCGCTTCGTGGGTGGTGCCGCGGTCAGCCTGGCCGAGGACGAATTCGAGGAGCGCCGTACCGGCGCAATCATCGGTGTGGCCCGACCCATGACCGAGACACAGAAGATAAGTTTGGGCCTGCGTACTGAGAAGATCTCCGCCTCGTTCCTCCAGGGCACACGCCAGTTGAATTTGGCCAGCAGTGGAGTGGGGACGTCAGCGGCGCCGGCTGCCAATTGGTCTGGGCCCGGGGGAGGACAAGGGCCCATCATCGTGGCGGCACCTTTGCATCCCGGTGGGCGGGTCAACAGCCTCACCCTCGGCTGGCACAGTGACACGCGCGATCTGAGGGCCGACCCCAGGCAGGGCCAGTAT
>CAYNMY010000187.1:0-5115 GCA_964398275.1 uncultured Armatimonadia bacterium
ATGGCCATGGGCCGGCGGTGGAAGAGAGTCTGCAGGCGGTTCGAAAGCGGCGCCCGGCCCACGTCCTGCGCACCCCCGCAGGGCGGCCCCGGGGCCAGCCGCCGCTGTTTCCTTATGAGAAGAGAGTCTGAATGAAATGAGCAAAGCCCTGAAGCAATTGACGGTGATAAGCGGCAAGGGCGGCACCGGCAAGACCACGGTGGTGGCCTCGTTTGCCGCGTTAGCCGAGAGCAAAGTGCTGGCGGACTGCGACGTGGACGCGGCCAATCTGCACCTGGTCATAGAGCCGACAGTAATTGAATCCGGCGACTTCCACGGCGCGAAGCTGGTGATCCGCGACCCCGAGCTGTGTCAGCAGTGCGGCGAGTGCGAACGGCGCTGCCGGTTTGATGCTATTACCGCTACCGATATAGACGAGCTGGCCTGTGAAGGCTGCGGGATGTGCGTGATAGCGTGCCCCCACCAGGCCCTGCGGCTTGAGACTGTATCATGCGGGGAGTGGTTCCTTTCCGACACCGCCTACGGGCCGATGGCCCACGCCAAGCTGGCTCCAGCGGCGGAAAGCTCGGGCCGGCTGGTCACAATGGTCCGCCAGAAGGCCGAGGATGTAGCGATACAGCGGGGGCTATCCCTGGCGCTGATTGACGGCGCGCCCGGCATCGGCTGCACGGCGGCGGCGGCGATCACGGAGACGGACCTCGCGCTCGTCGTTACCGAACCGACCCTGTCGGGGATCCACGATATGGAGCGCGTGGTCGAGCTGTGCGCGTGTTTCGGCGTCCCGGTCGCAGTTCTGATCAACAAAGCTGACCTCAGCGCCGCCAATACCCAGCGCATTCGCGCCTATTGCGCCGACAAGGGCCTGGGCCTGCTCGGCGAGCTGCCGTATGATGAATCCGTGACCGAGGCCATGGCGCGACAGATGCCCCTGGTCGAGTACCGGGACGGCCCAGTGGCCCGGGGTATCCGGGCGGCCTGGGAGGAATTGAGCGAAATACTGTCGAATTAGCAGTGAAACAGTTCGCAAGCAAGGAGAGGAAGACCGTGCCGCTATACGAATATGAATGTTTGGAATGTGGCGATATCCAGGAGGTGCTCCAGCGCAATTCGAAGGAGGCACCACCGAAGTGCCCAGAGTGTGGCTCTGACAATGCTAGGAAGCTCATCTCCGCAGCAGTGAACCACGCTTCGTCAGGAGCATCCTCTTCCAGCGCGTCGTGCCCCACCGGGACTTGCCCATTCTAAAGCATAGTTGATGGTCCTGTTAGAGCCGCGAGTTGGGACGCTATTACCTTACCTCACTGCAGAACTGTAGTGCCACCTGGAGAGGAATGATTAGATGCGACGGCGTCGAAGAGGCAGCAGCGGAAGTATTATGCGTCCGCAGATGCCACGCTTTGCTCCCGCGCCCATGCCAATGCCTCTCGCCGCGCCGATGTCCACGCCAACTGTCTCGCCTAGAGCTGGCGGCGTCGGCAGGGCAGTGGCGGAGGTTAACTCGGAACAGTGCATCGGGTGCGGGCGGTGTACGACCGTGTGCCCCACGGGGGCTATCTCCTTGGGCATTGACGGGAAGGCCGTCGTGAGCAGTCCCCTGTGCCAGGGCTGTGCGGCCTGTGTGGCTCAGTGCCCGGCTCAGGCAATTTCCCTAGCTATGCCAGTACTGGCCAGGCGAGGCTAGGATTGCCGGCTATGCGACGAAGTCGAAGTGGCCCAAGCATAAGAGAATTCCTCCACTACTACATCCTCGTCCTGCTCTCGGAGAAGCCACGGACTAAGCGGGCTTTGGTCCAGGAGATCAAGGAGCGCAGTGCCGGGAATCGGTCATATCGGTCAACTGGCGTGTTGTGGCCGGCCGCCACGGACGTGGATACCGTGCTGTCGAGTCTGCTGGAGAGAGGATTCATTAGGCTGGATAGTGCGCGCGGCAAATCGGCTATAACCTGGCATGGCCGGCGCGCGCGTCGCCGCATTGAGCGGGAGAGCCACTCTGAGTCAGACACTAAGGAACGCGCAGCTGAGAAGATGCTGTCGCTGCTGGAGGGCGTACCTGCCAATAGTCATGTCCTTGACGTAGGCACGGGACAAGGATTTTTGGCCTTCAAGCTAGCCCAGCAAGGCTTTCGGATATTGGGGATTGACTCGGCTTGTTTTGATTACTCCAAAGACAGCATTCGGAAAGCCCAGGACCAAGCAGCCGCACAAGGAGGGAATGTCGAGTTCCGGCAGGCCGCTGTCGGCCAGCTTGCCGAAGCAGACAATAGCTTTGACTATGTAGTCTCCAGCCAAGCAATGCACTGTATGCGGAACCAGGCTGAATGTCTGGAGGCCATTCATAGGTTGCTGAAGCCTGGTGGCAGGTTCCTGTGTATGGACTTTTTGGTCGGGTTGCAGGGGTTTCTGAGCCACGGCTTTCACGGCTTCCTCGCGATCTCGCGCGAAGAATGGGTGGAACTACTACTGGAGTATGGATTCGGCAATATACGAATGTATGAGCTGGATGATTATCTACTCATAGAATCCGAAAGCCGATGAAGCAATTCCTACACACGGGAGATAGCAGGATGCCGCATATTCAATTGCACTGATTGGTGCCAAGACTATCATGTCCAAACCGAGGGCTTTAATAGACTATAGCAAGTGCCTGCCAGATAGGTGTGCTCCTGATGACGGCATTTGCATAGCGGCTTTGGCATGTCCTAAGAAGATTATGCACCAGGAAGAAGCCTATGAGGCCCCAATGATTCTGCACGCGGATTTGTGCCAGGCGTGTGGTGACTGTAGCCAGGCTTGCCCCTCGAATGCCATAGCAATAGCAGAAATATAGGTCGGATAAGACCACCTTGTCAGGATTATTTCCCATGAACGGTGAGTTGGTATGACTTCCCGCGAACGAGTCGTAGCTGCCCTCAACAAAGAGCCAGCCGACAAGGTGCCGATTCACCACCTCGGCTTCAGCAGCGAGATTGCTTCGGCACTGTTAGGGCGCGAGGCCTTCGTGGGCGGGGGCATCCAGAGGTGGCGGGAGGCGGTCGCCTGGTGGCACGGCGAAGAGGCCCACGCCGAGTATATCCAGCGTTCCCGTCAGGATGCGCTGGATATCGCCCGCTTCTGCGAGCACGACATCATCCGCTGCTCTTATTGGCGCTACAATCGCAAACCTACGAAGCGAATTGATGAGAACACGTTCATGTACGAAGACGGCCCGGAAGAAGACTGGAAGGTCTTGCGCTACGACCCGGGCAGCGAGCAGTCTGTTGTCGTGGACTACATTCCGAAGCAAGCGGCCAGCATGGATGACCTGGAGCGGGAAGTAGCCGCGATGGAACGCACTGTGGAAGACTTCGCACCTGACGTAGACGGCCTGGGTGCCGAACTGGCGGCCCAAGAGATGCTTGGTGACGAATATGTGCTGAAGGTCGGGGGGGGCTTGGTCGGCTTCCCGCATAGTGCGGTGTGGCTTGAAGCAGTTGCGCTGCGCCCCGAACTGGTCGGGCGCTATATGGATGTCGGGGTCGAGCGCAACCGCCGTATCATCCCGTTCATTGCCGAACTCGGCTTTCGCTTTCAATTTGTGGGCAACGACTTTGCCGGCAATGATGGTCCGATGTATTCGCCCCGGGTCTTTCACGAGCTTACGCTTCCCCGCCTGGTCCAGACCACTCAGATTGCGCACGACTGCGGTGCCTACCTGCTTTTCGCCAGCGACGGGAACCTGTGGCCGGTGGCCGATGACCTGTTTGGCGCCTCGGGGCTTGACGGCTACTACGAGATTGATGGGCGCGCGGGAATGGACCTGGGCAAGCTGCGCGAGCGCTTCCCCGAATTGACGCTCATCGGCAACATAAGCTCACATACCGTGCACCTGGGCTCGCGTGAAGAAATCATTGACGAGGTCCTGTCGGCTCTGGAAGAGGCCCAGCGCAGCTACGGCATAATCGTGGGAACTTCCAACTACTTCGTCCCGGGCACGCCCGTCGAAAACGTCGAAGTCCTGCTGGAGACAATTCGAGACAATCGCTAGTACCTGCTGGCATTAGCTGGCATTGTGTGATGTGCTACGCCAGAGACTGTTGCAAAAGCTGTGGGAGGGGCACCCTTGCCCCGATATCTGTCCAAGTTTTGTAGCTAAACTTACGCAGTCTGTTCCGACAGGCGGTCCTCAACCAGGTTTTGCAACAGTCTCTAGAGTGTGGAGGGGCCGTGTGGAGCGCAGCGAGGCCGGCCCGAAAAGCTCGCGAGTTGGATTTGCTTATGAGGATGACTGAAGGCAGCAATACCCCGCGGGAGTTCGTTATGCGCGTAATCGGCTACGTGCGCAGCCCGTATACCGATCCCGCGGCGACGCCGATTCAGCCCGTCTACACCGACGGATGTGAGGCGCGGGTGGAAATACTGCCCGAATACGAAGCGGGCCTGCGCGACCTGGAAGGTTTCTCGCATATCTACCTGATTTACTACTTCCACCGGGCAAAGCCTGCGCAGTTGACGCTAAAGCCCTACCTGGAAGACGTGGAGCACGGTATATTTGCTACTCGGGCCCCGCATCGGCCCAATCCGATTGGGTTCAGCCTGGTACGGCTGGTCGCGCGAGAGGGCAACGTGCTTATCGTCGAGGATGTTGATATCCTCGACGGTACACCGGTTCTGGACATCAAGCCGTTCATACCGCGTTTCGATTACCGGGAAAATGCCCGGGCCGGCTGGCAGGAAGACGTTTCTGAAGCTGACGCCCAGACACGCGGACGTAGAATCGAAGAACAACCAGACTCCTAGATTCCTCACACCCAGGGTGCACCGGAAAGGTATCGGCAAACGTGGACAGCAACGATCGCCAAGAGCAGGTCGGCGACGCGAGCCAGCGTATGGCCCAGATGGCCGAACAGGACCGGCTTATCGCTGAGCGCGCTGCCAAAATCAAGCACATAATAGCCATCATCAGCGGCAAGGGCGGCGTGGGCAAGACCACCCTGGCGACGGCCTTCGCCAATATGCTCGTGGCCGACGGCTTGACTGTCGGGCTGCTGGACACCGATATAACTGGGCCGAATGTGCCGCTGATGATGGGGATAGAGGGGCAGCGTCCGGCCATGTCAGGGGAATTTCTGGTACCGG
>CAYNMY010000188.1:0-5110 GCA_964398275.1 uncultured Armatimonadia bacterium
GACCGTAATTGGGCACCGGCAGCATCTCATAGGGCTTGTGCAGCGCCAGGTTGACGCGCTGTTCCTGCTCCTGCGCGCTGACTGCGACCACAAGCAGCAACGCTGCAACAACCATTGTGACACTACTCACAGTTCTCATTCTCGTTACCTCCTTTTGAATTGGTGACCTGAAGAGTGTCAGCTAGCGATAATACCGCCGCCCAGCACCAAATCTGCTCGATAGAACACTGCCGACTGGCCGGGCGTGACTGCCTGGTCGTGGGGCGCTAGCGCTAATTGAGCCGTATGGGCGGTCGTCATCGTCACGGTTGCTGCAATCGGCTGGGCCCGGTAGCGCAACTCGACTTCGACGCGCACCGGCTCCCCGATTCGCGGCGGCGATAGCGACACCCAGTTCACCTCCTCGACAAGACATTCCTGCCGGGCCAACGTCTCGCGCGAGCCGACGATCAGCGCATTCTCTGCCACGTCTTTCCCGATGACGAAGAGCGACTTCCCGCTGATGCCCAGCCCCCGGCGCTGGCCGATAGTATAAGAAGGGAGGCCCTCGTGCTGGCCGACCTCTTCCCCACTTTCGGTGCGGATCGGTCCGGGCGCAAACGCCACGCGATCCCGCAGAAATTCGCGGTAGTCGCCGCGGATGAAGCAGATATCCTGGCTCTCGGCGATTGCGCTGGGGTTCATCCCCAGGCCCCGCGCCAGGCTACGGATCTGCTGCTTGGTAGAGTTGCCCAGGGGGAAAAGCGCTCGGGCAAGCTGCCGCTGGCTCAGAGCGTACAGCACATACGATTGGTCCTTGCTCTGGTCACGGCCCCGCCAGAGGCGGTAACGACTCTCGCGCCAATCCTTCCGGACATAATGGCCCGTGGCCAGGTATTCGCGACCCAGCTTCAGCGCAGTGCCCAGCAGCGCGTCCCACTTGATGAACCGGTTGCAGCGCACACAGGGATTGGGCGTGCGCCCGGCGGCGTACTCGGCGCAGAAATAGTCAATCACCTGCTCGCGGAAATACTCGGCCAGGTCAACTACGCAGTGCTCGATACCCAGCCTGCGACAGACCGCCGCAGCTCGCCGCACCGCGTGCTGCTGGCGGGTGCCCAGGTCCATCGTCACGCCGGTGACCTCCCAGCCCTGCCGCACCAGCAGCGCCGCCGCGACGCTGGAGTCAACCCCGCCACTCATTGCGACGATTACTCGCTGCATAGTACCGTTCGTTACCCAACGCATCGGCCAGTGCCACCGGAGAGCTAATCGTGGAGATTCCAGGACAACCTGGTTTCGTTTCGCCGCTTTCGTCTGCTGTTCCTCCGCACACTCTTGACGAAGCCCTCTGCAGGCATTACACTTAAAGTCCGCCACGAACAAGTTATTCTGCTGTGCCCAGCCAGGGAGTTCAGGCACGATTATGATATATCTCGACCACGCAGCGACGACCAAGGTTAACCCCGAAGTCTTCGCGGCGATGACGCCGTTCTTGCAGGACGAGTACGGCAACCCCTCCAGTTGGTACAAGCTCGCTCATTCTGCGGCAGGCGTCATTAACGAGGCCCGGGAACGGCTGGCCGAGTACGTTGGAGTCAGCCCCCGGGAGATCTACTTCACCGGCTGCGGCACGGAATCGGACAACTGGGCAATTAAGGGCACAGCCTGGGCGCGCCGCGACAAGGGCCGCCATATCATCACCTCCCAGATCGAGCACCACGCCGTCCTGCATTCGTGCCAGGCGCTGGAGCAGGACGGCTTTGAAGTGACCTACCTTGCGCCCGATAAGACCGCACTGATTGACCCCGAGCAGGTCGCCGAGGCAATCCGCGACGACACCATCCTGGTCAGCATAATGCACGGCAACAACGAGGTTGGCACGGTCCAGCCAATTGACCAAATTGGCACAATCTGCCGCGAGCACGCCGTACTGTTTCACACTGACGCTGTCCAAGCGCTGGGCAAGTTGCCGCTGAATCTTGCGCAGATGCCCGTGGACATAGCCGCGTTCTCCGCGCACAAGATCCACGGCCCCAAGGGCATCGGGGCGATGTACCTGCGCCGGGGCGTTAAGCTCCGCAGCTTCATGGACGGTGGCGGGCAGGAGTGGGGCAAGCGCGCCGGGACCGAGAACGTGGCAGGCATCGCCGGCTTCGGTAAGGCCATTGAGCTGCTCCAGGAGCACGGTGAGCAGGATAACCAGCGCATCACCACGCTGCGCGACAAGCTGATTGCCGGTATCCCGGAACGCATCTCCCACGTGCTGCTCACTGGCCACGCCACGCGGCGGCTCCCGCACATCGTCAGCTTCTGTATCCGCTATATCGAAGGTGAAGGTATCCTGCTGGGGTTAGATGAAGAAGACATCTGCGCTTCGAGCGGCTCGGCGTGCACGTCAGGGTCGCTGGAGGCCTCGCACGTGCTGATGGCGATGGGTTACGATCACGCCACCGCCCACGGCTCGCTACGCCTGAGCCTGGGGCGGGAGAACACCGAAGCGGAGATTGACCACGTCCTGGCCGTGCTGCCGGGCATCGTCGCGCGGCTGCGGGAGATCTCGCCCCTGTGGGCCGATGCGCAGCGCGAAGCGAAGGTATGATCAATCGGCCAGACAGGCGAGACGCCTGTTCTACCAACAACTTGAAGGAGTGATCCTAAATGCCGTACAGCTGTGAGGATGACGATGTACTTACAATCACCGCTGGGCCGCACGACCGCGAGAACGCCGTAGTCAGCGTCTCCTGCGAGCCGGACTGCACGGGCATACATACGCTCACCGACCAGGCTACCGGCGAAGAGATTCCCGCCCAGTGCGCCGAGGCTGAGATGACCTTTATCATCCCGCAGATGGCGGCAGGCGAGGTCAAGCGCTATCAGGTCGGTCCACCCGCTGAGGCGGAAGGGGGCGTGGTTATTGAGAGGCAGGAGACCCACTGCGATGTAAGGATTGGCGGCGAGCTACTGACCCGCTATGTCTTCGGCGGCGACATCGCCCGGCCGTACTGCTACCCGCTGCACGGGCCGGCGGGCGTAGAGCTGACTAACTTCGCGCCCGGCGACCATATCCACCACAAATCGCTCTATATCGCCCACGGCAGCGTCAACGGCTACGACAACTGGAGCGAGTTGGCGGAGCACGGTCGCACCGTAATCGAGGAGTGCCGGGTAAGTCAGGGCCCAGTCTACGGCGAGATACTTGCAGTCGGCGACTGGATAACCCCGGAACAACAGAAGCCCGACTGGGTGAATCCCGACGAGGGCAAGCTCCTGCGCGAGCAGACGCGCTGGCGCTTCTACAACCTGCCGGATACCGGCCGCTTTATTGACGTTACTACCACCTGGCTCGCGGCCTACCAGGGCGTGTTGCTCGGCGATACCAAGGAGGCCGGCAATATTTCGGTGCGCGTCAACGAGCAGATGGAAGTGAAGAACGGCGGCACCTTCGTCAACGCCTATGGCGGCATCGGCGACGACGAATGCTGGGGGAAGCGCGCGCCGTGGGTGGACTACTTCGGCACGGTAGACGGGCGGCAGGTGGGCATTGCCATCTTCGATCATCCCGACAACTACCGCCATCCCACCTGGTGGCACGTTCGCGGCTACGGTCTGTTCACCGCTAATTGCTGGGCCCTGCACGACTTCTACGGCGATTTCGCTATCCGCGGCGACCATAGTATGGCCCAGGGCGACATGCTCCAGTTTAACTTCCGCCTCTACTTGCACGCAGGCGACACTGAGTCGGCCCAGGTGGGCGCGCGCTATCTGGACTACGCCTTCGCGCCGCAGGTAGTGGCAGACAACTAGGAGAGCGGGCGAGTGTGCCCCCCACCTATTGCTCGGCGAAAGCTTCGGTGCCTACCAGGTCGTGCTCCAGACTGCCACGGTTGGGTCGGCTGTCCCTGCAGCAGTCTCCTGATGAAGATACGCCGGTGTTTCGCGCACGATCAGACCGCCGCATAGCCCCGCGCGGGAGTGAATTGAGCGGTCGGCAAGGTACCAGCCTAGTGCCGCCCCAGCTAAGACCTGCCCGAAAGTGTGGTCGTCACGCTTCAGCCGTGACCACGACACGCCCCCCGTCCACAAGTAGGCCACCTTGCCCCAGTCGTCATACTCCTCCGAGATCGTACGGGCGAAGGCGAACGTCAGGGCGGCATGGGCGCTGGGGAACCCGTCGTCAGCGAGAGGATCGTTAGGCCGAGGGCGGCGCAAGATTTCTTTGAGTGCCAGAGTCGCCAGCCCCGTCACCAGCAGGGCGTCAGCTGCCTGCCTCCCCGCCCGCTCCTGGTGCTCATTACCCAGGTAGGTCAGAGCAACGCTGGTAAGCACCGGCACGGATATGCCGATATGCGTGAGCGTATTGGCCAGATCGCTGCTCATATCCGGCTGGGACTGAGCACAAGCCGGTTCCGCCAACGCCAGCGCCGCAACCATAACCGTTGCAATGACAATGCCCCTAAACATAGCTCAGTTCACCGTCTTCTTCGCCCTGACCAAGAAGTTGAGCGCAGACCGCCGACTCAGCAGCGCGTATGCAGCCATATTCAGCGCCACACCGGTGTACAGGATGATGTATGAGTCCTGGAGTTGGTGCAGAAAGCCCCAGTTGGGAATGCGGATGCGATAGTGCATATTCAGCGTGCCCAGCACCATCAAGATCAGCCAGCTCCACAGCACGCGGATGTCTACAATCAGCCATACTGTCGCCAGAATAGCGGGATAGAAGATATAGCGCTCGTGCATCATCGTCATAAACAGGAACATACCCAGGTAAGCGAGGGTAAGACTCGCCCACAGCCCCGCGGGCTCCCGGTTGCGCCACTGCACGAAGCCGGCCCACAGGTACGACAGCCCGCCCAGGATCAGCCCCCAGGTCAGGTAGGGAACCCCGGCTACCTTCTGGTACTGGCTTTCGAAGAACCCGCCCAGGCCCCAGATATTGAAGGCGTTCAGCGACGAGTATTGCACGTTTTCGGCGCCCTTGTGGCCCAGCATATTGGTAACGAGCATGCTCGGGGGGCTGCCCACCTGGAACGGCGCGACCAGCACCACGAAGACAATCGCCGCCACCACCGCCGCCAGCGCCGTCCGGCGCAGTCCCGACTTCTGGTAGCAGGCCAGCGCCAGCAGA
>CAYNMY010000189.1:0-5101 GCA_964398275.1 uncultured Armatimonadia bacterium
CCCACCAACGCAGTCTACGGCCTGGCGCAGATGCTCCTGCTGCTGCTGGAGCAGCACGCCCCCGATGCTGTGCTGGTGGCCTTTGACGCGCCCGGCCCGACCTTCCGGCACGAGCAGTTTGCCGACTACAAGGCCAATCGTCCACCGATGGACGAGGCGCTCGCCTCGCAGGTCGAGTTAGCCCACGAGCTGGTTGAGGCACTTGGCCTGCCGCAAACAGAACTGCCCAACTACGAGGCCGATGATATTATCGGGACGATGGCACGGCGCGGCGCGGCCGCAGATCATGAGGTCGTCATCGTCACCGGCGACCGCGATATGTTGCAACTGGTTGATGACGATATCAAGGTCCTGGCCACGCTGCGTGGCCTCACCAACACCCGGCTCTACGACGCGAAACAGGTCGCAGAGGAATACGGCATCAACCCCGACCAGATGACCGACTACAAGGCGCTGGCCGGGGACAGCTCCGACAATATCCCCGGCGTGCCCGGCGTCGGCCCCAAGACTGCCGCCACGCTGCTGGCGCAATTCCCCCACGTCGAGGAATTGCTCGAGCGGCTGGCGGAAGTTGACAGCGAAAAGCTCTCGGCGAAGCTGGCCGATAACCGCGACATCATCCGGCTGAGCAAGACCCTGGCGACGATCGCTACGGACAGCCCGGTCGAGGCGGAGTTGGCCGATATCGCCTGGGAGGGCTACCGGGGGAACAAGCTGCGCGCACTGTTCGGGCGGCTGGAGTTCACCACCTTGCTGGCGCGGCTGCCGGCACAGGCCCAGCCCAGCGAAGAGGATGCAACCAGGCAGGTGGCGCTGGACAAAGTGGTGGCGGGGATTCAAGCCGCGGCGCGCTGCAACGTGGCGGCCGCTTGGGCGGGCGGCGCACTGGCGGGCCTGGCCCTGGCGGCGGAAGAAGTGGGCGTTGCCTACATCCATCTGGCGCCGCCCCCAGCAGAGGGCAACAGCGAGGGGCTGTTTGGCGGGGAGACGGATACGGCGCTGCCGGAGGCAGTTGCACAGGTGCTGGAAGACGCGAATATTGGCAAGCGGGGCAGCAACCTGAAGAATCTGGCCGCGGCGCTGGACAACTACGACATCCGCCTGAGCGGCTGTGAATGGGACCCAGCGGTGGCCGACTACTTGATCGCTCCTCAGCGCGACCATAGTATTGACGTACTGGCCGGGTGTTATCTGCACCAAGCGCTGCCGCCACCTGAACAGGCCGAGCAGCGCGCGTGCCGGGAAGCATTGCTCATTCCCGCGCTCCGCACGGAATTGGACGACCGGCTGAATAGCTTGAAGCTGATGCCGCTGCTCGAGCGGGTGGAGATGCCCCTGGTCGAGATTCTGCGGGATATGGAGCGGGCCGGGATCGCCGTTGACTCGACCCAACTCAAGCAGCTCGGTGAGCAAATGGCGGCCGACCAGGAAAAGCTCGCTCAGCGGATACATGAGCTGGCCGGGTGCGAATTCAACATCAACTCGCCCCAGCAGCTCGGCCAGATACTGTTCGAGAAGCTGGAGCTTCCCGGGGGGCGGCGGACCAAGACCGGCTGGTCAACCGCAGCGGCGATATTAGACGATCTGGCTGAGGATCACGAGATTGTCGGGGCCGTCCTGGAGTACCGGCAGCTTGCCAAACTCTGTTCGACCTACGTCAAGGGGCTGCTGGAGCAGCTTGACGCGGAGACCGGCCGGGTGCATACTACCTTTGAGCAGACAGTAACTGCGACCGGCCGGCTGTCGAGTCGCAACCCGAATCTGCAGAATATCCCCAAGCGCACCGAACCGGGCCGGGCGATCCGCGCTTGTTTCGTCGCCGGCGCCCCGGATATGGTGCTGCTGTGTGCGGATTATTCCCAGATCGAACTGCGCATTCTCGCTCACTTCTCGGGCGATAAGAACCTGGTAGACGCCTTCGCCGAGGGCGAGGATATTCACCGGCGGACCGCCGCGGTCATCTTCGATCTGCCCATCGAGCAGGTAACCGCCAGGATGCGCGGCGCAGCCAAGACCGTGAATTACGCCGTGATCTACGGGATGGGCGGCAGCGCGCTGGCGGCACAACTGGATACATCTCGAAAGGAGGCTGATAAGTTCATTGAGGACTATTTCCGGCAACTGCCGGGCGTACAACAGTATATGAAACAGATCGTCGAGCAAGCACGTCAGGACGGCTACGTCGAGACCATTTGTGGCCGGCGCCGACCGATGCCGGAGCTGCGCAGCAATAACCGCCCGGTCCGGGCGTATGCCGAGCGGGCGGCGGCAAATACGCCGCTGCAGGGCTCAGCAGCCGACATCATCAAAATCGCGATGGTGGATATCGCCCCGCGTCTGGCGCACGTCAGCAGCACCGCGCGGATGCTCCTGCAGGTGCATGACGAACTGGTCTTCGAGGTAGCCAACGAGGACGTGGACGCCTTGGCCAAACTGGTCAAGGAGATTATGGAAAGCGCCTGGGAACTGGCTGTTCCCCTGTCCGTGGACATCCAGACGGGCAGCAACTGGCGCGATTTACGCGACGTACCGTGACAGCCGAACCGTGACTAACCCAAACGATTAGGGACCAGGCCCTACCAATAGGAGAGAACAGCTATGGATTCTACTCGTGACAATCAACCCAGGGACACCAACGAAACCGACGACAGCGCGAGTGACAAGCGTTACCGAGAAGAGCCGACCAAACACCGACCAATAAGCTCCCGCTGGGACCTACAGGAAAGCTGGAGCGAACTGGAGCAAGCCACGCCCACAGACATCCAAAAAGGCGAAATAGTCTCCGGCACCGTGGTAGCAATAGATGATCAGTACATCACGGTAGATGTGGGGGCGAAGTTCGAAGGCGTAGTAGCACGCAATGAATTTGCCGCGGAGGAGGAGTTGCCCGAGGAGGGCGAAAAGATCGAGGTCGCCGTGGTGTTCGTGGACGAAGACAAGGGCCTCCTGACCCTCTCCAAGAAGCGAGCTGACTATGAGCGAGCGTGGGCAAAGCTCTACGAGGCCCAGAAGACCGGCGAGGTGCTCAGCGCGATGGTCACCGACCGGGTCAAGGGTGGTCTGCGCGTTGATGTAGGCATGCCCGGCTTCGTGCCTGCCTCGCACGTCGCTATCCGCGACGTCCGGCAGCTCGACAAGCTCATCGGAAAGAGCTTACAGCTGAAGGTACTCGAAGTCAACCGTGAACGCAACCAGATCATACTCTCCCACCGCCAGGTCGTCGAACAGGAGCGTGCTCGCCGGCGGCAGGAGACCCTGTCAAGACTCAAAGAGGGTATTGTCTGCGAGGGCCGCGTGCGCAACCTGACTAAGTACGGGGCGTTCATTGACCTGGGTGGTGTGGATGGCCTGCTGCACATCTCGGAGATGTCCTGGAGTCATATTGACCACCCCTCCGACGTACTCAAGTCCGGCGAGATCATCCGGGTGATGGTGCTGAACATCGAGAATGACGGTGAGCGGATATCGCTGGGCCGGCGCCAGATGCTGCCCGACCCCTGGAAGCAAGCAGCCAAGCAGCTCGAGGTGGGCGCAATCGCCGACGCTGTGATCGTCCGGGTCGTATCCACCGGCGCCTTCGCTCGCCTGGGGGACATCGAGGTCGAGGGCTTCCTCCCACTGCGGGAGATGAGCTCCCGCCGCATCAACAGCGCGGACGAGGTACTCAGCAGCGGCCAGCAGGTACAGGTCAAGCTGCTCGACCTCAACCCCGAAGCGCGGCGGATGACCCTGAGCCTGGTGGGCGCCGATGCCGAGCGCGACCGCCAGGAGTACGAAGAGTATATGAAGGAACAGCAGGGCGGCACCGTCAAGCTCGGCGACCAGTTCGGTGATATGCTCAAGCAGGCTAAGGCCAGTATGCCCGACACCCAGCCCGCCGAGGAAGCCGAGCCCAGTCCTGCAGAAGAAGCTCCGCAGGAGGAAGAACCTCCCGTCGAAGAAGAAGCTGATGTCCAGGAGGAGGCTACGGCTGAGGAAGCTCCCGAGGAGGCCTCTGATGAGAGCGAAGCCGAATCGGAAGAGCCCGAGGAGTCCTGAGGATCTGAGCAAGCTATGACGGCTCGACCAGCTCACCCCAGGGTAGTGCTGGGGCTCGCCGGGCCCCTGGGCTCTGGTAAGTCCACCGTCCTCAGAATGCTGGAGGATTTGGGGGCGGCGACGCTGCGGGCTGATGACGTGTCGCGCGAACTGCTCCAGCCGGGCCAGGCAGCGCTCGAGCAGGTCCGCGCCGCCTTCGGCGAAGAGCTCTTCGCGGGGGACGGCACGCTGCGGCGTGATAGGCTGGCTGCGCTTATTTTCGCTGAACCCGCGGCTCGCCAGCAACTCAACCGGATAATGCACCCGCCGATGGTAGCCCGACTCCGGCAAAAGGTGGACGACTATCGCCAGGGAACCAGTGGCCCCCCACTAATCGCTATCGAGGCCGCGATTCTCCACGAAATGGGCCTGGACCGGATAACTGACAAGGTTCTGCTAGTGACCGCGCCCGAGGCGGTGCGCATCAAACGCCTGCGGGAGCGTGACGGGCTAAGCGAGCCAGCCGCCCGAGGCCGGGTGAAGCTGCACGACGAGATGGGGCTGGGCAAGATCCAGGCTGATTACACAATCAATACGGCCGGCGACCTCGCCGACACCCGCCGGCAGGTCGAGGAGTTGTGGGCGGCGCTGACCACACGGGGCGAAGCGCAGCACGATTGACCGCTAACCTCAAGCTGCATCAACCCCTATCCGCGTTCTCGGTTGCCGGTCTCTACGGAACAATCCGGCTTCTTTTTGCGTTATAGTTAAGTAAGGCAGAGTTGACAGGCCCGGGGCTTTTCCGTAGACTTATTGCTCAGTTAACGCGCCGGTCGGGAATCTCTGCCAGAGCAATCATAAGCCGGCTTCGCCCTCGGGTAGGAAGCAATGGCTCTCGTACCCGGGCGGCCCAGTCGGGCTTTGCTGTCTTATTGCCCACATCAACTCCCTCGGGAGGACCAACTTTATGATCCAAGCGGACGGCCTGACCAAGTATTATGGCGTCCATCCGGCCATAAATGACGTTTCATTCCACGTCAAAGAAGGGGAAATCGTCGCCTTTCTCGGGCCCAACGCCGCGGGC
>CAYNMY010000190.1:0-5098 GCA_964398275.1 uncultured Armatimonadia bacterium
ACGGTGCACGTTGAGCAGACCCCCTACGTCATCGTCAACACCAAGAATCCGGAGCTGGATTATTCTCAAACTGAAACCGGCCAAAACGTTATGACCAACTACGCCGGCACCGGTGGTGTGACCATCAGCGGCCTGCTCCGGCGCCTGGTCTTTGCCATACGCTTCAAGGACAGAAACATCTTGCTCACCCCCGCGCTTAAGCCGGAAAGCAAGATCCAGATGAACCGCTACGTGCCCGACCGGCTTTACGCCATCACGCCCTTTCCCGTAATCGTCTACGACCCGGACCCCTACCTGGTCCTGGTGGACGGCCAGCTCAAGTGGATCTGCGATGCCTACACGATCTCGCGTATGTATCCGTATTCGACCCGAATGCCGCCAGAGCTCGGGTCACTCAACTACATACGTAATTCGGTCAAAGTCGTTGTAGATGCCTACAACGGTAAACCCACCTTTTACGTGTTCGACGAAACCGACCCGATCCTACAGTGCTACCGCAAGATCTTCCCGACGCTGTTTACCGACGCCGCGCAGATGCCTGCGGAAATACGCAAGCACATCCGCTATCCCCAGCTTCTCTTCCGGGTGCAGGCGGAAACCTACGCCCGCTATCATATGAAGGACGTGGGCACCTTCTACAACAACGAAGATGAGTGGGCGATCCCGCCCGAGTTGTACGCTGGCTACCAACGGTCCATGGAAGCTTACTACATCATTCTCAAGCTCCCTGGCGAAGAAAAGGCCGAGTTCATCCAGATGATCCCCCTGGTCCTCAAACGCCGGGAGGACAAGAACCTGGTGGCGTGGATGGCCGCCCGCTCCGACGAGCCAAACTACGGCGAACTGCTCGTCTACCAGTTCAGCGCGGCTGAGTTTTTCCTCGGGCCGATGCAGTTCGAAGCACTCGTTGACCAGAACCCAGACATCTCCGAGAAGCTGAGCTTGTGGGACCAGCGCGGTTCCGAGGTCATCCGCGGCAATACCCTGGTCATCCCCGTCGAACAGTCGCTGCTGTACGTCGAGCCCATCTACCTGGTCTCCACCGAGACGCCCTTTCCGGTCCTCAAACGAGTGGTCGTCGCCTCGGGCAACAAGATCGTAATGGAGCCGACTCTGGACGATGCTCTGGCCACGCTCTTCGGCCCAGCCGCACGCGTGGACACGCAGCAGCCCGTGACGCGAGTCGAGCCGGCAGTGCCCGAACTAGCCCCGGCGGCTGCGCCCGACGAGGCTACGCAGAAGGCGCTGCGATTGCTGCTCGAGGGCGACGAAGCCCGGCTTCGCGGTGACTTTGGCGGCTATCAGCGCAAGGTCGAGGAGGCCAGGCGTATACTTGAAGAGGCCGGAGCCACTCGCTAGGGCGCCTCTTATGGAGTGGCGAGATGATCCAGCCCGATAGCCTGGCCGCAATCGTCTTCGACTTCGACGGGACGCTCGCCGATACCAACATTGACTTCGCCGAGATGCGCCAGCAGGTAGTCGAGCACTTGCGCACCTGGGGCCTCTACCAGCCGGGCATAGAAGAGAAGCGCTACATCCTGGAGATAGTGGACTGGGGCCGCCAGCACCTCGCCGACCGCCCGCTGGACCTGGAGCGCTACGACCGCGAAGTGCAGCAGCGTATGGAGGAGGTCGAGCTGGTATACACCAGCCGCGCGCAGCTCTTCCCCGGCGTCGCTGAGAGCATCAGCCGACTTGTGGCTGCAGGCATCAAGATCGGCATTATCACCCGCAACTGCCGGCGTGGCGTTGGGTCGGTGCTCGACCGCCATCCCCTCCCCTACGACGCGCTCATCACCCGCGACGACCTGCGCAACGTCAAGCCGCACCCGGAGCACCTCGAACGCGCCCTGGCCAAGCTGGCAGTGCCGCCCGAGCAGGCGCTGATGGTCGGTGATCACCCGACGGACATTGAGGTCGGCCAGGCCCTGGGCGTGCGCACCTGTGGCGTGCTGACCGCGCAGACTACCCTCCAGGAGTTCCACGACCTCGGTGCCGATTACGCATTCCAGAACGTGCCCGCGTTGGTCGAATTCATCCTGGACCGCAAGTTGCTATGAACAGCCCGCCACTTCCCACCGGCAAGCTGTCTTTGGAGCTGCTGTCGGACCTGCTCGGTTCCCTGAGCACCGACGACGCCTCGGTCGTGGTCGGCCCCGGCGTGGGCCAGGATGTTGCCATCCTCGACGTCGGCGCCCAGGACTACCTCGTGGTCACCTCTGATCCAATCACGTTCGCCACCGACGCGCTGGGCTACTATGCCGTCTGCGTTAACGTCAACGACATCGCCACCAGTGGTGGCAACCCCCGCTGGATGCTGACCACGCTGCTGCTGCCGGCAGGGGTAAGCGACGAAGCGATGGTGCGCGATATCTGGCAGCAGCTTGAGCAGGCCGCCGCGCAAGTCGGCGTGCTGCTGATCGGCGGGCATACCGAGGTCACCGAGACGGTGCAGACGCCGGTGGTCAGCGGGATGATGATCGGCACCGTCGGCAAAGACAGCTACGTCACCGCCGGCGGCACGCAGGTCGGCGACGCAATCGTCCTGCTCGGCCCGGTGCCTGTGGAGGGGACGGCGCTGCTCGCACGGGAACTAGGCGAGCGGCTACGGGACGAGGGCTTCTCCGCTGAACAGATCGAGCAGGCCGCCGAAATGCTCTTTGACCCGGGCATTTGCGTGATGGATTATGCAAGATTAGCCAGACAAATCTGCACAGACATCCACGCAATGCACGACCCGACCGAAGGCGGCGTAGCCACCGGATTGTGGGAGATGGCGCTGGCTTCGGGCGTCGGCTTGCACGTCGAGGCCGAGGCGATAAACATCGTGCCGCTCGGGCAGCAGTTCTGCGCGGCCCTCGGTATTGATCCGCTCGGCCTGATCGCCTCCGGTTCCCTGCTCGTAGCAGTGCCCCCGCAAGAAGCTGCCAGGCTGGTAGACGCCGCCGATGAAGCGGCCCTACCCGCCGCCATCGTCGCCACCGCGGTCCCCGAATCGGACGGCCTGACTCTCCACCGTGCCGGCCAAACACAACCTCTCCCCCGCTACGACCAGGATGAGCTGACGAGGGTGGTGTAGGCTACGCCGACATAACTTGATAATGCAGAGATATTGCGGAGGCCCATCTATGGCTCGTCTGCTGGAGTTACATTGCATCGACGAATTCTGCCGTGTGAAGCAAGTTCCTGCTGAGGCGATTACCGCGACCATTGTCTCAAGTGTCAGGAGACTGTACGAGAAAGAGATAGAACGGTTTATCAGAGAAATTCTGTACGACCCAAACAAAACCCCACACGGCCCCACCGAGATAGTGGACATCTTGACTCACCACGTCCACGTGGGAAACGAACTACGCCTGGCCGGGTTTGTGCTAAAAGGCAAGAGTTTCGAGAAGGTGTCGAACCGGGCCGTGGCGCATCAATTTGACAAAGTGCGCGCCATCCCAGACATTAACCTAATGGTTTTCTTGGCAGTGGGACATATCCAAGACGACGCACGAACAAACTTTGCTCAGAGAGCGAAGGACGCAGACTGTGACTATCTGATAATGGATGCTCAAGACTGTGCTCGGCTCTTTATCGCCTATGAAAAGATTTGTCCCGAAGATGGCACACCTTACAATGAAATGGGCGTCTGCAAATGCGGGCATGAATTGGACCCTGGCATCCCATTACGGTACTACGCGGCCGAGAAACCGCGCTATGATATTCTGAGCTTGAAGGATGTTAGCCATGCCGGTGCAAAACGCTACAGGGCTTTTGTCGTCCTCGACAGACATTACACTCCCTCAGTCGTCCGCGATATCATAAGAGAAGCCACTGAGACGGTGAGAGGGAGTGGCTATTATCGAGATGAACGGGTAAGAGCACATTGGGGCGATACACCGGCACACGTTGTTTGGTTGTTCATAGCGGCCGATCAACAAGACGTCCGGACCTGCAACTGGATTTGCCGAACTTCGTGGATCGATGCTTCTCTGCCTCCGAATATGCGACCGGTCGCGCTGAGCAGCGACGAACACATTGACGACATCGAGATTGCCTGGCATGAAGACTACGAGGGACAGAGACAATTACTCGAGAGCAGGAGTGCGCCCAAAGGAGAGTACCTACGGGTCGTACAACCCATCATTAGAGAGATGGTACAGTTCGGACAACGGGCGAAGCAAGTCTTTGAAAGATATCAAGCTGGCAAAATATCGGAGTCTCACTTGATTTCGCAAATGCAGAAGATGGAGCCAAGAGTCACTGAGCTCTACCACCTCTCAGGCAATATCGCGTTTCCACCTGAGGATTGCAAGGACTACGACCAAGCCTGTCAGAACGTTTTTGCAACCGTCGACAACATGTTTCTGTACTATTCACAGAGGGGACTGGAAACTTGGCCCAAGAAGAATAGAGAGCCGCTGATGACGTTCTCAATAGATGATTTTGAAAAGAATGTAGCGAGAGTGCAGTTTGAGGAAGAAAAGCTGCATTGACAAGTGTACGCAAATGTGAGCGACCCGGGAATGAGCGGTCCGCCAACCGGCCAAAGACTAGACCACATCCAACAGCGCGGCGGAGGCGCGGAAGCGCGTGGTGAGGACCTCTTTGACCTCGGCGGCGAAGCGGCGCAGCATCCCCAGTATCTGCTCGACATCCGCCCCCGCCGTCGCCAGGTCGAGCACGCGCGGGTATTCCATCACCAACTCGTCGTCGCTCTTGCCCAGCACGGTGCTCACCTGCGTGAGCATGTCCACGAGGTTGGTGAAGGCGTCGGTGCCGCTGTGGGACAGGGGGTCGCCCAGGATGTCGAGCATATAGGCCTCGTCGGGTAACCCGGCGGCGAGCATCGACAGGCGCCGCAACTGGCAGGGAATGCAGCCCCCGCACTGGCGATTGCGCCGCCCCGTCATCCAGCACGAGACCGCCTTCTGGATGTCCAGGGGGCTGAGCGCGGGGCGCAAGATGTCGCGGATCAGTTCGGCCTTGGTCTGGTACAGGAAGGGGTTCTGCACCCGACAACTCCAGCCGGCCTGCTCACAAAGGCTGTTGAACAGCTTGATGACGCCCGGGTCGGTGCTGCGGGTGGAGAAGCTGCCGATGCGGGCGCGGG
>CAYNMY010000191.1:0-5096 GCA_964398275.1 uncultured Armatimonadia bacterium
GCCAGCCACGCGAACATCGCCTGGGTAAGATTGACCTGCCCGCGGATATCTTCCTCGGCGTAGTCCTTCTCGCCGCGCTCCACCGTGCCGCCAGGCGCCGAGCGCTCCCAGGCGGCCATCCGCCAGTGAAGAAAGCCGTGCGTGCCATATACGGCAATTCGCTTATGCATCCAGACCCGATCATCCGGCTCGAATACAGGTGCGCCTTCCCCAGCCTGTAGCGCAGCGCGGGCGCCGTTGCGAAAGGTCAGCAATGCCTCCATGGTGTTCGGGCTGGGATGCGTGCCGCCGAGGTCATCGTAGCCCGAGGCAGCACCAAACACCGTCTGGGTCTGCGCATAGTCGTTGAAGGCGAAGATGAGATCAAGCACGTGGACGCCCTGGCCGGCAAGCGGCAGCATAGCCGAGGCGTCCAGAAACCGCACCTCGCCAATCTCGCCCTCCTCGACACGCCGGAGGAAGTCGAGGATCATCGGATGGTGGCGAAGCTGGTGGTTAACGACGAATTTGGTGGCGGTCTGCTGCTCGAGTTGGCGCAGGGCCTTGTAGTCGTCGGCGCCGATGCAGATCGGCTTCTCGACGATAACACCGGGCACACCCGCCTCGGCCAGGCGCGTCATAAGCTCGACCCGCAGGTCCGGCCGGGTCACCAGGTGGACTACGTCCGGCTGCTCCTTGTCCAGCATCTCGTCGAGCTCGGTGTAACGCTGCGGTATCTGGTACTTCTCCGCAAAGTCGTCCAGGCGCTTCTGGTCGAGGTCGCAGCAGGCCACCTTCACGCCCTCAGTAATAACCTCATACGCGTCCGCATGGCCTTGCGCACGCGGGCCACAGCCCAAAAAAGCATAGCGGTAACTCATCGGTATCTCCTTAACTCCATCTTGGTGGATAAACAGTGTAAACAGGCGTCAACATACGTCGCCAAACCCCAGTAGCCATCGCCGTTGCCTCCGCTCAGTCGCCTAACGTTCGCGCAGGAACAAGCCAGTACCTTCAAACGACGCTGAACGCGTCAATAAAGCTTCAGCACCAACCAGGGGTCACCCTCTCGCCGCGATTCCGCTACGCCCGACTGCTTGAGTGGATGTACCGACACGTTTAAGACTAGGCCGATCGGGCCGGTGTCAATCTGAATAGAAGGGCGCGAGCTGCCGCCAGTTGCGCCGGCGCTTATGCATCAGCGCGGTGGGCGTAAGGCGGTCGCGGCGGGCCAGCTCGCGGTCGTGGGCGAAATCGGTCTTGGCCTGGAACTGGCCAACCCGCTCCAGGAGTCGGGCCATTAGCTCCATCTGCACCTCGCGGTACTCAGCGTTGCCCCACAGATTGTGAATCTCGCCCGGGTCATTAGTGTGGTCGTATAGCTCCCCACCAACCTCCCGGTTATAATGGACCAGCCGATAGCGGTCGGTGCGCAGCGCATAGGTCCGGGAACCGGTCAAGAAGTCGTCCCACTCGCATATCGCCTCGTTCTTGCCCGAGCTTTCACCATTCATGACCGGCAGCAGCGATTCGCCATCAACCTGCCCCGGCAGGGGCACGTCGGCAAGCTCCAGGAGCGTGGGCATCACGTCCACTAACTCGGCGAGGCCCGATACCTGCTTCCCCTGAGGGCCGCCCGGCCAGGAGATGATCAAAGGGACGCGGTGGACAGACTCGTAGATGCCCAGGTTCTTGTGGAACAGCCCATGCTCGCCAGCAAAGTCGCCGTGATCCACCAGGTAGACGACAATGGTATTGGCCAGATCGCCGGCACTCTCCAGATAGTCCAGAACGCGCCCTATTTCCTCGTCAATGGCGGTTATCAGCGTGTAGTACGAAGCGATGCAGCGTTTCAGGCGCGCGACGTCCTTGGTGGCCAGGGGGTATTCACACCCACCAGCTAGCAGCTCCTGCATAAACTGCGGCTTACCAGCGAAGTCACGCTCGAGGTAGTCAATCGCACTATCCGGCAGGATGATGTCGTCGGGATCGTAACGGTCCCAGTGCTCCTTGGCGGGAGCGATCGGGGCATGGGGGCGCTGGAAACTCATGTGGGCGAAAAATGGGCGCCGCCGATCGCGGTTCTCCAGGAAAGCCAGCGTCTCGCTGCCGGTCCAATGCTCCAGCGAGTGTTCGTAGGGCAGGCGCGCCGGGCCGCTGCCGTCCAAAGTATGCGCCAGCTCTGGCCCAGGGCTGCCATCTTCGTAAAGCTCGGCGAGGCCGTTCTCCACGAGATACGCGAAGTAATGGCAGGTGGTCGGGTCGGTGCGCCTGGCATCGCACAGATCGCAGTAGCGGATGTACTCGAAGGCCTCTTCGTTCCACTGGCCGATCATATGTCCCTTGCCGATCAGTGCGGTCTGGTACCCGTAACGCCGCAGTTGCGCGCCGAGCGTGTTGGGGTTGCGCTCGGGGTACTCGAATAGACTGTTGCCGAAGTGCCCGTGCGTGTGGACGTACTGCCCGCTGTGTAAGCACAGGCGCGACGGCCCGCAGATGGGGTTGTTGCAGTAGGCGCGGGCGAAGTTGACCCCGCGCGTGGCCAGCGCATCCAGGTTGGGGGTGCGCACCACTGAGTTGCCGTTCACACCCAGGCAGTTGGCGTTATGCTGGTCGCTCATCATCAGCAGAATATTGGGACGGTCCTTCATTCGGAAGTCTCCTTCTTGCGTAGGTTGGATAGTAGCTCGTATTGCAGGTGGGAAGCTGTCTGGTGTGAGTAGTCACAAGTATCGCCGCAGTATCAGCATAGGTCAGAATCCGGCTGCGAGCACCGCCATCCCGATGGCTAAGCCGATGATGAGATTAACCCCCTTGACAAGGGCAAAATCCTGGCGCGAGTGGGCCAGGAGCGGCAACATGCCGTGGCCGTCTTGCACCGCAGAGCCGGTCAGCAGTACGCTGAAGGGAATCGTGCCCTGGGCGTACAGCGTCACGAAAACCAGGTGTGGGCCTGATTCAGGGATTATGCCTGTCAGTCCGGCAATCAGTAGCACCACCACGGGACTGGCCTGGACCAATTGCTCCAGGTGCAAATGCTGATCGGCCAGCGCGGTGACCAGTAGAGCGCCAAACGTCCACAGAAAGATCCGCGGCACGTGCTGCTTCACTGTATGCTGCCACAGGTGTTCCTGCAGGAAGTGCTCGGGGACGGTGGCTACTATGAACAGGCTGATTGCGGAGGTCAACACGAGAGTCACGCGCACCCAGTCCCACTCGGTTGGGCCGACCTCCCTGATAAGCAGCGCGCCCAGGAAGAGGCCTGTTGTGGCCGCCAGGCTCGCGCGCGCGAGCGTACATTCGCGCCATTGCTGGACGATTCGCCCCCGGGGGTAGCAGTCGCAGGCTGCGGCGTGGACCTCGTAAGTATGAGGCGGCGGGCGGGCCTCTCGGTGCCAGTGCCGCAGGCACCAGTCCAGGAGAACGCCGGCGCCGATGGCAACTGCTATCAGCACCCCCGTCAGCGCGGCGAAGCTGCGGGGCACCATAGCCAGCATTACGAACGCTTCATCGCCACTGGTGGCGATCATAGTCGCGGTGAGCGCGCCTATCGTGACGATGCCGTGCTCGTAGAGCGTCACCACAGCGAAGGCGCCCAGGCAACCCGGGAACGCTCCGAGCAAGACGGCCAGCAGATACCCTTGCCAGCCCCCCCGCCGCAGACCACGCGTCCAGACGCCACGGGTGAGCACGTTAACATACTCGATCAACAGCATCATCATAAAGACGAAAGCCGTGATCAAGATGGCATGCTTGAGTGTGGCGACAACTACGGTCATACCCATTTCTCCGGCCGTGTACTCCTAATCATCCCTGACCTACTGTTTCGGGACGGATGGGGAAACTCCTCCACGCAGCCAGAAGGCCGAGGCCTTCTTCGAGGGCTGGATATTCTTCTCTGATACCGGCCTGGGCGGGCTGATTGCGCGCTTCAACGAGGTCTGTCCGCAGGAATGAGCGCGGGCACCGTTACCAGACGATTGGTGCCGACCTCGGCTGGTCGGGTTCGGGTTCAGCCGTGCTCAGGGCCTCTGCGCGTCCCTGGTAGAGAGGCATCACCTGATGAAGGCTGGTCAGGCGCTTGGAATCCTCGTCGGGCAGGCCTCCGGAAACCGAACTTAGTTCCATCACAGTATTTCCCCGCCAGCGTACCCGAAAGACCTCTTCACCAAATCCAGGATGATTGATACTCTCCTCCGTAGTTTCTTCCTTTAATGCAAAGCGAACTCGGACCCGACTGCCGGCGGTTACGCGCGGCCATTGCAGATACATGCCGGACACCTCACGGTCAGACGCTGCACCGTCCACCTCTAGTTGCTCCACGCGCGCTGCTGCCGGTACCCGCACGGCCAGCGAGCCGTCCCGCTCCGGCTCGATTATTAGGTCGTCAGGGAACGGAGCGCTCACCTTGAGTCCGTCAGTCCAGCGGTTCAAGGGCAGATGTACCACCCAGCCGCCGGGCACTGACTCCACGCAATGGCTCCAGGCTTGATACAGGCCTTTCATCCCCGAGGGTCCACAGCAGTTCTGAGCCACCCGGGGCTTGTCAAGATATATGGCGGGATCGGCAGTCGGCTGGAGCCAGGTGGGGCTGGTAGAGTGGGTGTAGCCAAACATATAGTCGGGCGAGCTCCAGCCTGCAAAGCCTCCGATCATCCGCTCGGCAACGCGGTCTTCCAGAACCAGGTCGGTGCGGGGCGCTGCTTCCCCGGCGCGGCCCCACTCGGCAGAGGTAAATTGGCTCTCAATCAGATGATTATGCACGGTGCGTTCAATTTCGTCCCATAATTCTTCATAGCCATTGTGAGCTAGTAATAACATCAAATCAACGTAGTCCATTATGCAGCAAGTCTCGCAAGTCACACGAGGTACCTCGGGAAATTCGGGCACGAACCCGCAGGAAAGACTCATGCCTCGGACAAATTGCCAGACCCGGTAGGCCAGTTCGCACCACTCTTCGTTGCCGTTGGCCAAGCCTACGGCCATAAGTCCGGAGGCGGCCGCCAGTCGCGAGTGTACGTGGCCGGCGAAACTGCCATCCTCGCCGAAGACTTCCTGTCGCGTCACTATTCGTCGCGTCAGGTCAACGGCCAGCTCCAGAGCCGGCTCGTAGTCCA
>CAYNMY010000192.1:0-5068 GCA_964398275.1 uncultured Armatimonadia bacterium
GAAGCGCACATCATCAACCTGAGCCGGCTCGGCCCAGCGCTTCGTGTCGTGGTCGTAGTAGGTGATCTTGGCCATAAACCTATCGCTCATGTACAAAACGTAGGTCCGATTGTACTTGCCTGAGTAAAACACCGCCTGCCCGGGCTGGTTGTTCGAAGTGTTGAGGCTTCCCAAATGGGAGTCGGAGATGAAGTACTTGGGGGCCCCGGTCCCCGGCGCCGCTGCCGCCACCAGCAACGCTGCTGTGAAGATCATACCCGCGTTGAATAGATGCCTGTTGATGATTACTCTCCTTTTCAGTGTTTCGTACTGGCTTAAGACTGGCCGCGACTCGGCAGTCCTACTCCAGCGCATAGCGCCATGCTGTAGTGCAGCCGTCGGCTTGTAATTCGCCGCTGCACCTGCTTTGTCCTTCACGATTGACCTCAGCGGAATCTCGATAACAGGGCGCGGCCTGCTCAGCAGTCTCAGTTCCTGAAACCGGGCGATGGGCGACTATTCGACACCATAACCACCGAACTTTCCTGTGATGGCGCTGTCTATTACAGGGAGGGAACCGCCGTGTGCAACCAGGAGAAGCGTGGCGCTGCAACCGTGCTGATAGTTGACGACGACGGGAGGGTGCTCACGTCGCTTCGCACCATATTAGAAGGGGCCGGCTACCGTGTCCTGGAGAGTCGTGAAGGCGGCGACGCCACAGAGATATTCCGCACTGAGCACGAGGCGATCGCCGCGGTGATCATGGACTGGAAGATGCCCGGGCTGGACGGCCACGAGTGGGTGAGAACTATGCTCGGCATTGATCCCGGTGCCAGGATAATCTTTTGCACTGCCTACGAGATACCTGAAAACATCCACCAGGAGCTGGAATCCATGGTGGTCGGGTTCCTGGATAAGCCCATTGACCAGCAGCGTCTGCTCAATCTTGTACAGCGAGCCGTAAGTGCCGACGAAGGCCACTAAGACGGCCAGGATAGCGGGCAGGCCACGGTCAATAATGCACGAGGGGATATGGATGAAAGCGCTGACAAAAACGAGTGTTGTGTTGGTTTGTATCACGGTTGCCCTGGCCGGAGGTACTGGCTGGGCTCAGGAAGGCGAGCCGATACCGGCCGGTCCTGAGGACGTGCTGCGGCAGTTTGGCGAGCTATCGGGTCGCTCTTCGGAGGACGTAGACGTCCTGAACCCGCTGCTCACCGAGGAGTCTGTCAAGGCCCTGGACAAATTCGAACGGGGCGTGCTCTTCTCGTTTGTGGCGATGGTGCTATGGCCCCAGCTTCAGCCCCTGGAGACCGAGATTGCAGGGGAGCGCTGTACCGTCACGGCGGTCCGCGCGCCCCGGGCTGTCCAGGTTAAACTGGTGAAGGAGAGCGGCCAGTGGAAGATTGATCTGCTCGGCACACTGGGCGGCTTTGCGGAGTCCCTGGGGCAGAGGGGCGACCCTGAAACCCCTGAAGATGTGGTCAAGCTGTTCGGCATACTGACCCCGCTGATGATGAGCATGATGTTCGGCGAGGCGGAGGGCCTGCCAGAGAGCCTTCGGCAGTTGCAAGCGGCGCTGGAGGTACTGCTGTGCGAAGACTCCCGGCAACTGCTGGAGGATCGGCAAGACGAGCGGCTCGGGCTTCTGTTTGGCTGGGGGTTCGGGGGCCTCCCTCAGTTCGAGTTGCGGCCCCAGGAGGTGAAGATCGAACAGGATACTGCCGCCATATCGGCTCTGAGTTACCAAGGCGTGCGGCGGATCAAGCTGGTCAAGGAGCATGGCGAGTGGAAGGTAGACCTCGCGGCCACCCTGGAAGAACTCCGGGTGCCCTGGGAGGAAGAGGTCGGGGGGCGTACTGAATGCCTCGCCAACGTCAAAAACCTGAACCTCGCACTGTTGATCTATGCTGCCGAGCACGACCAACACCTGCCGCCAGCGGATCGGTGGATGGACGAACTCGCACGCTACACGGTTGATCGAGAGATGCTTCGCTGCCCGCATGCGCCGGAGCTGGAATACGGCTATGCCTTCAATGCCCACCTCAGCGGCGTGAACCTGGACGACATTGACAACCCAGCCGAAATCGTGCTGATCTTCGATTCGAACCTGGGCACACGGAACGCCGCCGGCGGGCCGGAGGCCGTCGCTGACCCACCGCGTCATAACCACGGCAATAATTACGGATTTGCCGACGGCCCTGGCGAGGGGCGTTCTGAGGGCCCCGACTTTGGTGCTGCCCGCGAGCCGACAACGCCTGCCGAGGACCGGGGGCGAGCCCCGGTAGTGCTGGAGCTTTCTTCGGCCAACTTCGCGCAGGAAGTGCTCGAAGCTGATGGCCTGGTACTGGTAGACGCCTGGGGCTCTTTGTGCCAGCCGTGCATCGAGCTGAAACCCATTTTCCATGAGGTGGCGACTGAATACGCGGATAGGGTCAAGTTCTGCGCCCTCAATTTGGGCCGGGCTGAGGATATTGCGGAGAAGTACAATCTGCGCTGGGTCCCCACCTTGATTATGTTTGTCGGTGGCCAGGAGATTGACCGGCGCGTCGGCATGATGGACAGAGCCGAACTCAAGGCCTGGCTGGACAAGTACCTGCGGCCGTAGGTGGTCGTGGTGATTGCGGCGAGGGGCCAGACAGGTCTGAGCGCAGATTTGGGGAAACACTGTTTAGATCCTTGTGAGACTGCTGCAAACCCGGTCGGCTGCACGGTCAAGTGACAGTGACTGGACGCCCGCCTCGAGGAGTCCCAGATGTCAAGTAATTCCGGGCGCATTATTACCAAGGGAGCGTGACTGATGAGGGCCAAGGCGGTATTGTGGGTCATACTGCTGCTTGCGGTAACGAACATGGCGAGGGCCGACGCTCTGGTTAAGGTTTATATTGACGGGAAGAAGCAAGACTTCTCGCCGGCAGCGCGAGTGCGCGCCGGGAGGGCCTACGCACCTTTACGAGCCTCGGCCGATGCCGTTGGCGCCAGCGTAAAGTGGATCGAGGCCCAGCGGGTGGCAGTGGTGTGCAAAACCGTCCGGTGCATCATCATCAAGAAGTCAGAGGGCATAATCGTCGAGGGGCGGTTGCTGATTCCCCTGCGCCTAATGGCCGAGGCCCTGGAGGCCCAGGTACGCTGGGATGACGAGCAGAAAGCCGTGTTGATAGAGACGCAAGCTCCCGAATAATCGGAGTTCACGCCCCAGTCACTGTCAACCTCGGCCTGGGCACGGACCTTGCACTGGTCGTAATAGTGCGCCGTTTCTCAACCGGGGTGAATCATCCTGGCCCGGCTTAACTCCCTGAGCACAATTGTGCCTACCTCAACGGTCTCGCGACCTCTGGCAGTCACGGCGGCATGATGGCGGTAATCCTCGTGGCCAGGCGCCGACACACTAACTTGGTAGTCCCCGCCTCCGATTAAGCCTCCCACGCTCCACCTGCCTTGCTCGTCGGTCTGGGCTTCCGCCAGGTGGCCTTGATTTCCAAGTCGTCTCTCCAGTTCCGCAACGTTGTCCATTCCCCAACCCAACCCGTGCAGCCTGGACAGGAAGACCTTCGCCCCAGCGATCGGCTGACCCTGCCTGTTGACGATTTTGCCGGTGGCTGTGCTCAATGGTTTTAGCAGCAGTCCTGGCTCGAAGCCCCAGTCGGGGTCAATTTCCGTGGCAGCAAACAGCGGCTCAGTGGGATGGACCGCCACAACCGGCAGCTTCCCTCGCACCGGCAGACCGGTCAGCTCGAAATACCCGGACTCGTCGGTGGTGACCGGCTCTTCGATTAGCGGAGCGAAGACCAGGGCGCCCTTCACTGGCTGTTGCTCCTCGTCACCGACCCAACCCGTCAGGTTGCAGCCCTGCAAGTTCACAACCAGAGGCGGCAGCTCGCGCACCTCGCCGGGTGCGAGCACTATCTCCCCTTCGGCCAGCCACGGTGTACCTATAGCAAACGGCTTGGCCTTGCCCGCCAGTCGTGCCCGAAACCCGAGCCCCGCAGGCATCGGGCCAATCTTTAGGTGGCCTTGCTCGTCGCTCGTTGGCCCAGCGATGTCTCGAGACCGGTGCGGGCCTTGGGGAAGAAAGATGGCCGACGCAATATCTGCCAAGGGCCGGCCTGCCGGGTCTACCACTTTCGTGTGCAGATAGCCGCCGGGCGCAAGGCGAATCTCTACCGGGCCATCAGGTAGCACGTCCTCCTCGAACGCGAGTAGGCCCGCCAGACCCAGTTCGAAATGGCAGGCCAAAATGGAGATCCAAAAGCCGCGCCTCTCCTTGAACTTGAGTTCAAAGTATCCCTGGGCATCAGTCTCGGCGCGGAACAGATCCTCGAACTCCGAGGCGTCGGCGGCAGACTTCCCGTCCAGATAGCGAACGCCAAGCGCTCCCACTTTGACGCCGGCCGCCGGGCGCCCGTCGGGCAAGAGAACGTGCCCGCACATCTTCAATGGGTGCACCACAAAGTCCACACCGGTGATCGTTTCGCCCTCGACCACAATCACTGTGTGTGACTGCGGCTGGACTGGTCGAACCGCCACGCTATCATTACTCACGCTGCACGAGATTTGATACTGCCCCGGGGTCAGGCGCACAACGTAATTGCCATCATCATCCGTCTTAGGGTGAGAAGATCCGTTTGTGCTGCTCACGCTCACGCTAACCCCGACCAGCGGCTGCCCGGTATCGGCTTCCATAACCGTGCCCTTCACGAGGCCGCCTGGCGTCAGTGACACATTCGTGTCTGCAGCGGTCTGGCCCGGCCCCAGAGTAATCGGGCCGAAGACTATCTTCCCGCGGCGGTTCATCGCAGGAGGTAGAGTCCCGCCCCACGGGGAGCCCAGTCGGGGGGCCCAGAGGTAGCTTCTGTCGCCGCGGGTGCGGAGCAGGTCGGCGCGGTAGGTGCCGAGGTTGCCGCTGGGCTCGATGGCAGTCCTGGGAATGGTCAAGAAGGCAGCCCACCAGCCGCTGCCGAGAACTGTCTGGACGCTCACCCCTGGGGTCTGGGTCTCGGCGGTGCCGTCCGGGCGGCAGGTAACAGTAACAGCGGGCTCGGCGCCTTTGAATAGGCTAACGGCAACCGAGTCTTCATCGCTGATGGTG
>CAYNMY010000193.1:0-5057 GCA_964398275.1 uncultured Armatimonadia bacterium
TGACAAAGGTCTCCATATCGCAGCAGATCCGCTCAATATCCCCGACCAGCCACAGCGCCAGGTCAATGCTGTGGGCGAGCAGGTCGCCCAGCGCCCCCGAGCCGGCAACAGCCTTCTGCGCCCGCCAGACCGCCGGCATCTCCGGGTCCATCATCCAGTCCTGGAGGTACTGCGAGCGCCAGTGGTAGATCGTGCCCAGCGCACCGTCGGCGATCATCTGCTTGGCCAGCGAAACCGCCGGAGCGCGCCGATAGTTGTGGCAGACCATATGCACCACGCCGGCTGCTTCGACGGCGGCCAGCGCCTGGCGCGCTTCGGCCAGGTTCATCGCCAGCGGCTTCTCGCAGAAGACGTGCTTGCCCGCCTGCGCTGCCTTGATGGCCATCGCCACGTGCACATTGTTGGGCGTGGCGATGTCAATCAGGTCAATGTCATCGCGCGCGACCAGCGCATCAAAGTCCGTCTCGACATCCTCCCAGCCCATCGCCGCAGCCGCGGCCCGAACCCCTGCCTCGTTGCGACCGCAGAGCACCTTCAACACCGGCTTGCTCTCGAGCTCGGGAAAATAGAACGGGACCTGCCGGTACGCATTGCTATGCGCCCGGCCCATAAAACTGTAGCCAACCAGCCCAACTCGGACTTCGCCCATTGTAGTTGCCTCCTTCGCACATTATACTGCGTTCTGGCTTACCACCTTTACGAAGCAGTGCGATGTTTGGTATATTTTAGCTGCCCGCGCCAATAATCCTTCCTGCACTGGGGGAAATCGCCGGCCCTCGGCAGACCACGAGACTGGCTAGCGGTTACTATCAGAGGAGTGATGCTGATGACCTCGCGCGAACGTTTGCTGTGCGCAATGCGCCTGGGCACACCCGATCGGGTGCCGGTCGCGCCCTTCGGCCTGGGCGCACTGGACCCCGGAAGTGCCCTGGCGCAGGAGCTTATCGAGCGCACCGATATCTTCCTGGAGGCATGGTGCGGCGGCGAGCAATACTCGGGGCAGGTTAATGACTCTCAAATCTGGTCCAGCGGAGATCACTGTCTGGGGGCTGCCGCCGAAATCCACACCCACACCGAGGGTAGCAAAAGGGTCACTACGTACGAGACGCCCCAGGGCCCGCTACGCTCCGTCGTCGAGCATACGGCCATGACCACAGCCCAAACGGAATTCCCCTGTAAGAGCTGCGCGGACGCCGAGAAGATACTCTCTATCCCTTACGAGGCACCACAGATAGACGCCAGCAACTATCACCGCTGGGCGGAGCGGCTGGGCGGACAGAGCCTGGTACTGGTGACCATAGGGGATGCGGTTAACTGGGTGGCCGAACTCTTCGCGCCCCAGGAGTTCTGCCTGATGTGGGCGGACGCCCCCGAACTGATGATTGAGCTGACCGAGACAACCGCCGACCGGCTCTGCTATTTCTACGGCGAACTGTGCAAGGCTGGCGCTAAGTACTTCCGCGTCTATGGCGGCGAATATGTTTCGGTGCAACTCGGGCCGGAAGCTTTCCAGCGCCTGGTAGTCGAGCCGGACCGACGCATCTTCGACGTCGTACACCGCTACGACGGCCTGGTGCACTTCCACAATCACGGGCCGATGACTCGCTACTACGACCAGCTCCTGGAGATTGGCATTGATTCCCTGGACCCGTTGGAAAGACCGCCGTGGGGCGACTGCGACATCGCCGAGGCCAAGGAGCGCATCGGCCACAGTATCTGCCTGGTTGGCAATCTCGACGACATGGAGGTCCTGGGCAAGTATCCGACCGAGAAGATATTGGAGATGGGGCGAGAGCTGATTGAGAAGGCCGGTCCCGACGGCTTCATCCTGGCCGGAACTGCCTCCGGTATCTACACCGAGCAGACTGCCCGCAACTTCCTGGGGCTGGTCGAGCTATCCGAGCAGATGGCGAGCTGAGTTAGAGCTAACAGCCCCGGTAGTTGTCTAATTGCCCACCGGTAAGCTCGGGCAAGGCTGTGAATTCTTGACTTTTGCGCTTGCGTCATCAGCATGAGCAGGAATTGCTAACAGATTCGAAGCATGTATCAGTAGAGTACAGACAAATGGGAAATCTCGGGCTAGTATTGGGGCAGCGATTATCGCAGGTTGACTGGATAGAGGAGTGTGCCATGACTGCAGAGCTACGCAAGGGCGCGACCTACAAGACCACCACCGAGGCGAAGGTGGTCGAGGACGTAGACGTACTGGTGGTGGGAGGGGGCGCCGCCGGCGTCACCGCTGCGATCGCAGCCGCTCGTGCAGGTGCCGATACGGTTCTGCTCGAACGCACCGGCACCCTCGGGGGTATGATGACTACAGGCAATGCCGGATTGACGAGCTTCATCACCCATCAGAAAAGCCCGTCGGTTCAGCGCGAGATCCTCGCTGAGCTGGGCGCCGACCCGTCTACCGTACAGATCGCAGGCGGGCTGCCGATGGAGATCACGCGACGCCTACTCGAAAGCGGGGTGGCTGTGGGAACCGAAGGCACTGCGGGCAGCTATGTATTCACTTCCCCCCCAGAGTTCAAGTGGCTCTTACTTGACATGATGGAGGAAGCGGGCGTCAGGCTCCTGCTCCACTGTCTTGCAGTGGGCACTGTCCAGGCAGACGGCAAGCTGCGTGGGGTTGTCTTCGAAAGCAAAGAAGGACGCCAAGTGGTCCTTGCCCGACAGACCGTTGACGCGACGGGCGACGGAGACATCGCCGCAAGGGCCGGTTGTCCCTTCGTATTGGGAGTAGGGCCGGACGATATGGCCGCGAAGGAAAATGAGGCGAACATCGGCACTATGACAAGCATGGGTGTCATGTACCGCATGGCAAACGTGGACCTGGGCAAGACCCTTGCATTTCTCATGGATCACCGGGATCAGTTCCATATGCAGGCAATGGCGCTCTACACCCTCGAGGAGGCCCACAAGCGCTTCCTAAAGGGGGAGATGGTCACATTCGTGGTCAAATGCAAACAGACCAGTCTGCAAGTATACAACAGTCCCCTACCAGGGGTGGTGACGCTGTGCTGCCCCAGCTACGCGGGCAACGGACTGCGGGTCGCGGATCTCACCCGCGGGGAGTTCGAGATGAAGCGGATCATCCGTGAGCAGATTTGTGACATTAGGAGCCTGCCCGGCTTTGAGGAGAGCTTTGTGATCGACTGCCCCGATATTTGCGTGCGCGAGACCCGACATATCCGCGGAGAATATGTCCTGAGCATCCAAGATGTCCTGGATGGTCGGGACTTTGCCGACTCGATTGGCCGTGGCGCGCACACAGTAGACGCGCACCCCATCCCTGAGAAAATCAAGCAGCAACAGGTGCCGCGTGGCTGGTGCTTCCACATTCCGTACCGGTGCCTGGTGCCCAAGGGGGTGGATAACCTGCTCGTGGCTGGCCGGTGCGCATCCTACACACACGAAGCCTTCGGCTGCGCCCGCCCCACTGTGCAGTGCATAGTAACGGGCGAGGCCGCTGGCGTAGCGGCGGCCATGTGTTGTGCCAGAGATATCTCACCGCGTCAACTTGATCCTGCCGCTCTCCGAGAGGAACTTACGACCAACGGCGTGCTCCTCTAGACTAGACGGCAGACTGGCCGAGCTATCCGAGCAGATGGCGAGCCGCTAGAACCAGCCCCGGTCGGCCATTGCCTTGACCAGCTCATCTACGGCCAGCGCCCAGGCCGCCGTGCGCATAGTCATCCGCTCGTCAGCAAAGTCCCACACCCGGCCGGCAGTCTCGGCCATGGTCTTGTCAATTACCTGGTAGGTTTCCTGCTCCGTGGTCATCGCACCGGATTTGCCAAGGCGCCATTCGAGATACGAGGCCACCACCCCACCGCTGTTGGCCAGGATGTCGGGGACGACAGTGACACCGTTCTCTACCAGAATCGCGTCGCCCTCGCTGGTGATGGGGTGATTGGCCGCTTCGATAATGAGCTTGGTTGTCACCGACTCGGCGTTCTGCTCGGTCAGCACCTCGCCGGAAGCAGCGGGAATCAAGAAGTCCACCGGCAAGGCCAGCAGTTCCGCATTGCTGATACGAGTCGGCCCAAAATCAATGAGCTGGTGGCCAGCGGCGACGTGCTCCAGCAAGCCATGTATGTCAACGCCCTGCTCATCGTAGATACCGCCGTGGATGTCGGAGACGCCGACAATGCGCACGCTCCTATCGGCCAGGAACTGGCACGTCCAGCTCCCGACATTACCGAAGCCCTGCACGGCACAGGTCGCACCCGCCAGCGATTCGCCACCGGCCTGCTCCCAGGCCAAAGCAGCAACCGCAGCTACCCCCCGCCCTGTCGCTTCGCGGCGGCCAGCAAGACCGCCATTGCGTGGAGGCTTGCCCGTAACGCTCTCGGGGATGTGCGTCTCCCCGTAGATAATGGCCATGTCCCGCGGGTTAGTGCCCATGTCTGGAGCCGGCACGTAGTCCAGCGGATAGAAGAACTCCTTGCGGATCATATGCACGAATTCCTTGATCAGGCTGTCCTTTTCCAGCTGCGTCAGTATCTGCGGGTCCGCCTTGATCCCTGACTTGCCGCCGCCAAAGGGGATCCGCGTCAGTGCGGTCTTCAGGCCCATCAACTCAGCCAGGTCCTGGGTCTCCTCGAGCGTAACCTCCGGGTGAAAGCGGATGCCGCCCTTGGCTACGCCACGGGCCGTGTTGTAATAAACCACGTAAGCGTCGGCATAGAAGAATTCGTCGCCCAGCGGCAGACTCAGGGCAAACCTGATCTGCTTCTCCGGACGAGACAGCAGCGCCTGGGCGGGGGCCGGGATGTCGATAATCTTATTCAGAGCTTCGTAGTCAACGACAGACATTCGAGTCGCCTCCTTAGGGTCTATCCGGCGGGCGATGGTTACGGCAAGCAACCACAGCAAGCGCCGGGAATCTCATCTCATTCTACATCTCTATCAACAACCGCGCAATGTACCGCGCGGCCTCCGGCCGACCCAGGACGGCGCTCGCCTCGGCCATTCCCCGCCGTCGCTCCTCATCGCGATACAGCGCAAGTACTGCATCTGCAAGAGTTGCACCACACAGATCAGCATCCGCAATG
>CAYNMY010000194.1:0-5036 GCA_964398275.1 uncultured Armatimonadia bacterium
CCGGGATGAAAGAGCTTGCCGACCATGCCGAGCAGGGCTACGCGGCGCTGCAGGACGGCGATTTTCGGGCTTTCGGCGAGTTGATGGACAGAAACTTCGACCTGCGCCGGCGGATGTACGGTGATGAGGCCCTCGGTCAGCAGAACCTGGCGATGATTGAGATTGCCCGCCGGCACGGGCTTCCGGCCAAGTTCCCCGGCTCGGGCGGCGCGATCGTAGGCATATATGACGATCCTGACCGGGTCGAGCGGGCTGGTGCAGATCTGACCGAGGCAGGTTATCGCTTCGCCCTGGTGAAATCCACTCGCGGCGTAAGCCAAGAACAGTCGCCATCGGCCCAAACACCAGGTCCACAAGTCTGAGCCGGCCCATTAGCCCCTGCGCAAAACAGAGGTGACAGCCCATGCTCCGACTGGTATCCCGGGCGCTCGTAGCCTTCGCTGTCGTATCAATCGCCGGGCTGGCGTATCCGGCCGAGGCCACCGCCGCCCTGGTCATCGTCCAAGATGGCCAGCCCGCTGCGACCATTGTCGTGGCCGACGAGCCCGACTCCATCATCAGTAGGGTCAAACAGGGCGGCTTCAGTGCCAATCTGACCACTGAATACGCGGCGGAGCAGCTTCAACTCTACCTGGAGAAGGTCACCGGTGCCAAGCTGCCTATTGTCAAAGAGTCGCAAGCGCCCCGTGCCCAGACGCTCATTCTGCTGGGACGCAGCGGCCTCAACGAGCAACGCGGGGTTACCCCTGATGGTCTGGACCCCGAGGGCTTTATCATCCGCACCGACCCCGGCTCTATCAGCATTGTCGGCGAGATCGGCCCCGAGGGCAACTGGCAGGCGGGGATAGACCGCGGGACGTTGTGGGGAGTTTACGAGTTTCTCGAGCGTGTCTGCGGCATTCGCTGGTATTTTGCCGGCGAAGACGATCTGGGCATTGTTATCCCCGAGCAGCCGACATTGGCCGTGCCGCCGATGACCCTCGTGAAGGCTCCGGCCTACCAATACCGCACCGGCGCGGTTCCCTCCTCCGGCATTGACTGGTTCCCGGTGGCCCGGCCCGGCAACTCCACCGGCTTCTGGGCCAACCACACTCACGGGATTCCGTGGGCCAAGGCCTTCGGCGCTGAGCATCCCGAATACTTCGCTCTGCGGCGCGACGGCACCCGGATGATGGACCCCGAAGACACCTCCTGTCACACCAACCACCTCTGTTATACCGAGCCGGGCGTGCTCGCGCAGGAGATGAAGAACATCGAGGAGTATGACAATACCGGTCGGAGCGTCTGGATGGACTCGTATACTCGTCCCACCGCCTGGTACGTCAAGTTTTGTCCTCAGGATACGGAGGTCGTGCGCCATTGCACCTGCCCGCGCTGCCAGGCCCTCTGGCGCCCGTACGAGGGAGTCGGCGGGCAGGACGCCAAGCTCTCCGAAATCGTATTCGGGTATGCCGCCCGGCTGGCCAATGCGGTCGGCGAGCGCTGGCCGGGCCGGCGGGTGGGTGCAAATGCGTACGCCGGCTTCCTCAACGTGCCCCGTACCGTGGAGATACCCGACAATCTCGACGTGATGTACTGTATGTTCTGGGGCAGCACACTCCAGAAGGAGCCGGAGTTCTGGGAGCAGGAACGCAAGCGCATCAGTGAATGGGTCGAACTGCTCGGCCACGACCGCAGCCGCTTCTATATCTGGGAATACTTCTACTATCCGAACCGCTTTGGCGAGGCGCCGATGTTTTCGCCGCACGTAATGTGGCGCTTCTACCGCGAGAATCAGCCCCACGTAGAGGGCGCCTTTAACAACGGCCTCAGCATAGGGTACGGCAATAAGAGCAAGCTGACCTGGCTGATTGCCTATCTGTGGCACCGAGTCCTGTGGGATCCCAGCCAGGATGTGGATGAGCTGCTCGCTGAGTTCTACCAGAAGATGTTTGGCCCCGCTGAGGAGCCGATGAAGGAGTTCTTCACGCTCATCATTGACCGCTGGGAAGGCACGGATTGGCGCGGCCGGGCGCCGGGCTGGGGTTACGGCGTCACCCAGGGCCAACTCTACTACGAGACCTATCCCCGCGAAGTGATCGAGCGGCTGATCGCCCTGCTGGAAAAGGCGAAGACGACGGCGCCGGAGGGCAGCATCTACGCCCGGCGCGTGCAGTGGTACGCCGACGCTCATTCCGACTTCTTCGCCGAGGCGAAAAAGTCTCAGAAGTGGCAGTAACCGCGCCGCACGGCACAATTGAGAAAGGGTGAATGAAGTGTACCGATTCTTTTCGTTTGCTGCAGTTATCTCGATGTTTATCCTTGTCGGTGCGGCCCTCGCCGCAGAAGAAGCGTCCAAGCTGGTCATAGTCAAAGATGGCCAGCCCCTGGCTACTATTGTCGTCGCTGATGAGCCTGACTCCATCATCAGTAGGGTCAAGGCCGGCGGCTTCAGCGCCACTTTGACCACTGAATACGCGGCGGAACAGCTTCAACTCTATGTCGAGCAGGTTACCGGCGCTAAGCTGCCTATTGTCAATGCCTCGCAGGCGCCCGGCGACCAGATTCTGGTCCTGGTGGGCCGCAGCCCGCTGACCGAGCAGCGCAGCATAACCCCTGAGGGTCTGAAGCCCGAGGGGTTTATTATCCGCACCGATGCCGACTCGGTCACGATCCTCGGCGAAATCGCACCCGAGGGCAACTGGCAGGCGGGCATAGACCGCGGGACGCTGTGGGGGGTATATGAGTTCCTGGAACGTGTTGCCGGGGTACGGTGGTATTTCCCCGGCGAGCTGGGCACGGTTATTCCCGCGAAAAAGACACTGGTAGTTGAGCCGATGACCGTGGTGATGGCGCCCGCTTTCCAGTTGCGTCTGGGCGGAGGTATTGGTTCCGGCCCGGAGTGGCTGCCGGTCGGCCGGCCCGGCAACTCCACCGGCTTCTGGGCTAACCACACTCACGGTCTGCCGTGGGCGAAGAAGTTTGGCGCTGAGCATCCCGAATACTTTGCCCTCCGCCCCGACGGCACCCGCATGATGGACCCCGAGACGCCTTCCTGTCGGACCAATCACCTATGCTACACCGAGCCGGGCGTAGTCCAGCAGGACCTGGCGAATATCGCTGAATACGATAAGACCGGCACGAGCGTCTGGATGGACGGGTATACCCGGCCTAACGACTGGTACGTCAAGTTTTGCCCGCAGGACAGTGAGAAGGTGTTTCACTGCACCTGCCCGCGCTGCCGCGCTAAGTGGCGGCTCAATGATGGTCGGGGTAAGCTCTCAGAAATCGTCCACGGCTACGCTGCCGCACTGGCGCGCGGGGTCGCTGAGCGCTGGCCGGGCCGCCGCGTCGGTGCCAACGCCTACTCCGGCTTCGAGACCGTACCCCACACCGTGGAGATCCCCGACAACCTCGACATAATGTACTGTATGATCAGCGGGACGACGATGCAGAAAGAGCCGTGGATATGGGATGTCGAGCACAAGGTCATTGACGAGTGGATTGAACTGCTCGGACACGATCGCAAGCGCTTCTATATCTGGGAGTATTTCTTCTATCCCAACCGCTTCCACGAAGCGCCGATGTACTCCCCGCACGTGCTGTTCCGCTTCTATCGGGAGTACCAGCCCTTTGTTAATGGTGTATTTAACAACGGCCTGAGCCAGAAATATGGCAACAAGGGCAAGCTGACACTGCTGATCGGATGGCTGAACCACAAGGCTCTGTGGAACCCCGGTCAGCGGGTGGACAGGCTACTCAGCGACTTCTATGACAAGATGTTCGGCCCGGCAAAGCAGCCGATGGGCAACTTCTTCAACCTGCAGATCCGGACGTGGGAGAACAGTCGCTGGATTACTCGTGCTCCCGAGGACGTCTACAATTGCACCAAGCAGCAGATTTATGGGGAGACATACACAGCGGAAGTCGTTGAGCAGCTCAAAGCATATCTCGACGAAGCCCGGGCCGCCGCACCTGAGGAGAGTATATATGCCCAGAGGGTCGAGTTTTATGCTGAGGCTCACGCCGACTTCTTCGCCGAGGCCGCACAGTTCCGGAAGTACGGCGGCCCCGCGCCCGAGTTCACAGCTAAGCGTGTGGAAGCGCCGCCGGTGCCCAACGGCGTGCTCGACGAGGCAAGCTGGCAGCTGCCCGCGGCCATTTCGCTGGTGAAGTGGGAAATGGGGGAGAGCCCGGAGGCAGCGACGAGCGTCTGGCTGGCGCACGACGACAAGTGCCTCTACATCGCGGCCCGGTTGGCCGAGGCGACGCCGGATCAGTTGGTCGCTAACGCAGCCAAGCGTGACGACCGGGCGGGTGCCGGCGACGACGTATTCGGCCTCCAGATAGACTCAGGCCGTGGCTTTCCGCTGGGCCTGCCGAGCTATTACGAGATCCTGGTCAATTCGCAGGGCAAGGTCCTGGACTCGCTCAAATACGAGCCGATCTTCTGGGACGGCTACCATCACAGCGGGCAATGTGAGGCCTGGGATGCCCAGGGCCTCAAGGCCGCCGCGCAGGTCGGTGAGGACGCATGGAGCGTGGAGATCGTGCTGCCGCTGGCGGCGATTCCCGAGTGGCAGGAGCAGCGCCCCCAGACTGTCCGCATGCAGCTCCTCCGCCACAAGCGTACCCAGCCCGGCGAGAAGACAATATGGTGGCCGACGTTGGCGCCCGGCTACGAAAACCCGACCTCCCGCTTCGTGTCCGTCCGGCTGGATTAGGCCGGGCGCCGGGCTGGACTAGTCAGTCCACGGCGCGCTGTAATCCCTGACCTCATCGCGCAGGCGGGCGAGTTCTGCTTTGAGTTCCTGGACGGTCGGAGCGTAGGCCGGATCGTCGTAGACGCTGTTCATCTCCATCGGGTCGTTGTCGAGATCGAACAGCTCCCACTCCGGCGGGCGGGGATCGTCAATCGCGCCCGGCGCATCCAGCGCCTCGCCGTAGTAGTAGATCAGCTTGTATCGCTTTGTGCGCACGCCGTAGTGGGCGTAGACACCGTGGTGGGCCAGGTGCATCCAATACCGATAGTACATTGAGATTTGCCAACCCTCCGG
>CAYNMY010000195.1:0-5032 GCA_964398275.1 uncultured Armatimonadia bacterium
CGGCAAGAACTCCTCGGGGCTGATCCCGTTGTAGATAATGCGAACACGACTGCGCAGCGCAGGGCAAGCATCAATCAGCTTCTCACGCACCACTGCCGATATCGCCACAATCGCCGTGCAGCGCGGCCCGACCCACCGGATGACGCGATGATCTACCAGCAGGTCACGGCAGTGCCAGATGACCGGGGGGACAGCCGTCCCCTTCAACCCCATCGCCAGCGCGACTGTAAGACTGTTCGCGTGGACAAGCTGTGCTTGCGTCTCGTCGCTCAGTCGCTGGATTTGGCTGCGCATCCGCCGTAACCGTCGGTACTGCGCCAGCGCGGAGAACGGATTCAGTGTCTGATGCAAACGGAGGCCGTCAATACGCTTCACCTGCGCTCCCAGAGCCTCCAGTTGCTCAGCCAGTGGGCCATCGGGCACCGCAGCCACAGGCGAGAATCGGTCGCGGTCCAGGTGGCGGATGAGACTGACCAGGCTGTTCTCGGCGCCGCTGATGCGCCCCACGTGGTTGAGATACAGGATGCGCAAGGTGTCAGGGAGCTCAGAGGTCATCGCTCTGCTCGTCCCCTTGGTAGCGCTGGGCGAGCCAATCCAGTGTGGTCTCGATGACTTCGCGCTCCCAGGCCAGCGAGTAAAAAGCGTGATTTGCGCCGGCTACCACGTGGCAGTTGAAGGCGCACCCGGCTTCTGTGCTGAGCCGCTGGTAGTGCTGTTGTGCGGACGGGGCTCCCGGGTCGCTGCCGCCATATATGAACAGGCGCTCGCCCCGAAACTCGCCAAATCGCCCCAGCCAGTCAACCTCTCGGTCAGTCGGCGCGGTCTCTTCGCCCGCCCCGGCTCCACCTCGCTTCATTGTCTGTCTTATCATATCCAGGCGCAGTCGTCCGCCGAGCAGCTTCCGCCACGTTTCGGCACGAAACACCTTCCGGACGTACTGGCGCAGGACGTCGGCGCGTTTGGCCTGACGTGCCGCGCTGCGGTCTGCCGCCACCATCGGCGCCGACCACAGGACCATGCTGTCTGCCGCCGCAATGAGCGATCCCGCCCCAATTGCCACCTCCGAGCCGCTGCAGTCGCCCACCAGACTCACCCTGGCGACCTCGTATTCGTCGGTCAGGACCGATGCCGCCTGGACGGTATCACTGATCATCGTGCTCAGCGTGGTGGCCCCAGCGTCTCCCCCGCTGTCGCCCCGCCCACGAAAGTCAAAGCGCATAGCCACAAAGCCCTGCTGCGTCGCCGCTCGCGCCAGCTTAACCAGCATGCGATGCGCCCCGATGCGGTATCCCGCCCAGCCGTGGAGCAGGAGCAGCGCACCACAGCGCTGCCGCTCCGGGACGTGGACAACACCCAGCAGCGACTCGCCCTCGTTCTCGAAAAAGAAGTGCCGCTCAGATATATCTATCACAGGATCTGACTCAACCAGTGTTCGGTCAATCCGACGAGGCGTTCCCCATCCACCAGTCCTACCCGGCTCCAGAGCGGCTCCATGACGACCACTTCAGCAGTCCCGCCGGGGTAGCCTTCAGCCAGGAAGAGAAGCTCGTGCCTCACCAGCGCCCGCGCACCGACGTTCACCACCAGGACGGGCCTGCTGAAGTGGTGTGGTGCACTCAGGTCAATCGCTTCGAGTTCCGCCCGCGCCTGTGCCGAGACCCGGTACCCGTCCAGATCCAACCACTGCTGCATGGTGTCCGGTGTGCTGGTCGGCGCGGAGGAATCGTTGCCCGCGGTCAGCATCGCCTTGATGAGCGAACGCCGCAGATTCTCGCGGACGTATCGCGGCCCGTCAACAACCGGCTCCCACAGCACCAGCCAGCGGCAGTCGGCCATCGCCTCGGCCACCTCGGCAGCCAGACTCGCGCCCATCCGCAAGCCCAGCAGCCCAATATTCGCGCCGGGCAGACGCTGGCGGGCGTATACTACGGCAGCTTCAATGTCCTCAAGCCAGTCAGTCGGGCCGAAATCGCCAAAATTGCCCCCGCTGTCGCCGGTGCCGCGGTAGTCGAAATGGAGGACCGCCACCCCCAGATTGGCCATCCGCCGCGCCATCTGTACCAGGATCCGCTGGGCACATTTCTTCTCCTCGGCGAAAGGATCGCAAATGACCGCGACCATCTCGAAGCTCTCACGGGGGTCCGGTTCGTAGTAGATCCCGTGCAGCTTAGTCTCGTGGCTTGCAAACCGCACCGGCTCCTCGCGGATTTCCACCTAGCCCCGCCCCCGCTTGCGCTCGACGAGCTCGGCGATGCTATTCACCGTGGCAAAGGCCTCCACGCTGAAGTCTTCGTCTTCGACGGTGATCTCGAACTCCTCTTCCAATCCCACGATAATCTCGAATAGGTTTACCGAGTCAATACCGTAAGTCTGCATCAGGTCGGCATCGTCTGCCATCTCCGCCGCGGTGATGTTCAGGAACAGCCGCTCGACGATCATCTCTTTCAATTGGTTCTTCAGCGTACTGTCGTCAGACATTACGGCTAATCACCAGCCTCAGACTGCTGCGAACTAGTCATATCGCTGCTTATGCCGGGCAATATCATCATCATCGCCGATTAGAACGATCGTCCCGTCACCGGGCGCAATGACGAGCGGCTCGTCGTTCTCGAATACGAAATAGCTATAGTCCTTGATCTTGATAGGCCGGCGCTGGAAAACGTCGTAGAACTTCGAATCCCCCGGCAAGTACCCGTGCCAGGGACCCAGGTCAAGCCGCACTGCGTGCTCCTGCTCGACGTCGTCGTTGAATATCATCAGGTACCTGGCGTTGCGCATCTTGCGATTGACAAAGGTGCGCGCGCGGATATGCTCGTTCCACTCCCAGACCACTATGTCGTCGGTCAGCTTGCCCCGGCGCATATCCAGCAGCAGCGGGTAGAGCGGCTCCAGACGGGCCGCGATCTGGGCGAGCTCCTGGTAAATCTCGCTGGCCACCGGACGCTGCTCGTCTTCGTCCCAAACGAGCAGCCCCGGCGAGAAGCCGCCGTTCTCCGGCGCTTCCCTGCGTCCGTCAGCATACAGATAGAAGAACACGCCGCGCAGGCCACTGAACAGCCCTGCCCAGACCTGGTAGTGCATCTCGTTGCGGGTGGGCCGGCGGTAGCCGCTCTCCAGCAGCTTGCCGTCTTTGTAATGGTCAATCTGCATCCCCTGGCCCATTATCCAGCCGGGCGCGCCGACCCGCTCGGCTATCTCATACAGCCGATCACAGCGCATCTCGTAGCAACTGTGACTCGCCTGGCGCGTCCACGGATTGGGATAGTCGTCAGGCCCGGGTTCTTTGAAAAACGGATAGAGGTCATGCCCGATCGCAGCGGGGCGATACCGGTCAGTGCACATCTGCGCCGCGCCCAGCTTGTTATGCAGCACGATCATCGGATGATTGGGGTCCACCTCGGCCACCAGTCTGGTCAGCGAGGCAATCGCATCGCAGACCTCCGGCTCCGGCCTTATCTCCTCAACCACGCTGTAGGCCAGCAGCGCCTTGGAGTCACGGTACTTGCCGGCGAAATCATGCCACCACGGCTTCATCTTGGTCTCAACGTACTGCTGCCAGTTCGGCCAGCGCTGTCCGTAAAGCAGATACATCGGCATGCCCCCGCCCTGCGGAATAACGCGTAGATTGTGGCGCTCGGCGGCCTCCAGCCACACTGGCAGGTACTTGGGACTGAGATTGTTCGGCCAAACACAGTTGAAGTGGTGTTTGGCCAGATCGGCGCAGGTCCACTCAATCTGGTCCTCAATGGTCATACCTTCGATCGCCACAGCGCGCATCGGCCCGTTTCCGCCGACATACACCCCGAACGGGAAGAACTCCTTCGGCCCCGGTGGGCGCTCTTGGGCGACGGCCGTACCCGTCATTAGCAGTATCAGCACCATTGCCAGGCGCATACGCATTATTTTGCCTCCTTGCATAGGGTTTGGCGAGTACAGGTCATCGTTAATTTTCGCGGCAGGAGAAAGCCATACCTTCCCGGGACGAGCCCAGGCACTGATCGTAAGCAGGATAGACTCGACAGGCGAGACGCCTGTCGTACCGTCAGCCCAGCGGCGGGTGGGGCGCCTCCTCGATTGGCGATACTAGCAAGGCTCGCCACCGACATTCTTCATCGGAAGGACCATTCTCGTCACTAAACATATGCTGCCAGCGGCGCTTAAACTCCAGGCCGTTCTTGATGGTCACGTATTTGAAGTTGACGTCCACCGAACCGTCCGTGGTTACACCCTCGTAGTGGTACATCTCCGCCCGCGGCTCGTACCAGACCTCCCAGCCGGCGTCCCGCGCTCGGTAGCAGAAGTCGAGGTCCTCGTACTGCGCCGGGTTGAAGACCTCGTCCAGCCCGCCGAGCTGCTCCCAGACCTCCCGCTTCATCAGCCAGCACGCGCTGATTAAGCACTGCACCTCCGTCGCTTCGCCGAACTGGGAGCTGTCAACCGGCTCGCCGCGCCCTCGGTATTGCACCCGGCCACTGGGCGAGATTGCTACACCGGCACACTCGATATCATAGGGATCAAACGGGAAGAGCAGCTTCGGCCCGACGATGCCGATGTCGTCCCGCTGTTCCAGCAAATCGCGCAGAATCGCCAGCCAGTCGCGGCTGCGCACCGCCACGTCGTTGTCCATCAAAGAGATATACTCACCCGTTGCCACTTCCAGCGCCTGGTTGCGCGCTGTGCACGCCCCCACGTTGCTGTCGTTGCGCAGCAGCGCAAAACGAATGCCTGCGCTCTCCGCATCCTGGGCAGCCTCGTCTTCCAGATATTCAGCGCTGCCGTCCTGCGAGCCATTATCCACCACCACCACCTGCGCGGGCCGCGGATTGCTTTCCAACAGCCGCTCCACGCACAGCCGCGTGTAGGCGAGCTTGTTGTAGCTGACTATGATTACGGTCGCGTCAAGCATTCTCGGCATCCGTCCGCCAAAGTTTGCGCAACAGGTCAACCCGCGGGAATTGATCTCACTACTGCCTCGCCTATCTGTCTCGCCGCGGGTATCGCGGCTTCTTCGAGCCCGCGGCTGGCCGGCCCG
>CAYNMY010000196.1:0-5024 GCA_964398275.1 uncultured Armatimonadia bacterium
TGATCGGGCAGCTCGATAAGCTCGACCAGGTCGCCCTGGGGCGAGGTGCCCGAGAAGACCAGACCGCCTTCTTCCAGCCTGGCGCGATAGGCGTTGTTGACTTCGTAGCGGTGCCGATGCCGCTCGGAGATCTCCAGGGCCCCGTAGACCTCCGCAGCCTTGGAACCCGGCACGAGCACGCACGGATACGCGCCCAGGCGCATCGTCCCGCCCAGCTCAGTGACGTATTCCTGCTCCTTCAGGTAGATAATCACCGGGTCGGGAGTGTCCAGGTCGAATTCCCTGGAGTCAGCATGCTCCAGCCCACAGACGTTACGAGCGAACTCCGTCACCGCACACTGCAGGCCCAGGCACAGGCCCAGGAACGGCAGGCCCTGCTCGCGGGCGTAGCCGATGGCGGCCACCTTGCCCTCGATGCCCCGGTCGCCAAAGCCGCCGGGCACCAGGATGCCTGCAACATCGCCGAGATACTGCTCCGGCCCCTCCCGCTCGATCTCTTCTGAATCCACGTATTTGATGGCCACGTGCGCATCATTAGCCGCACCGGCGTGAATCAGGGCCTCGGTGACCGACAGGTACGAGTCGTGCAAATTCATGTACTTGCCGACCATGGCGATATCCACGCTCTGGCTGGGCGATTGAATGCGCTCGACTATCTGCCGCCAATCATCGAGGTCAGCTTCCCGCTGTGGCAGGGCCAGCTTCTCTGTGACCAGGCTGGCGATGCCCTGGCGCTCCATCGCCAGAGGTATCTGGTACAGGCACCCCTCGACATCGCGGCCCTCGATGACATTGGCAACCGGCACGTCGCAGAACAGCGAAACCTTGCGGCGGATATCATCAGTGAGAGGCAGCTTGGTCCGGCAGACCAGCAGATGCGGCTGGATACCCGCCCGACGCAGAGCCTGGACGCTGTGCTGAGTCGGTTTCGTTTTCAGCTCTTCTACCGTGTCCAGGTATGGTATTAACGTAACGTGTACGAAGCAGACGTTGTCCCGGCCCTCGTCAATGCGCATCTGCCGGATGGCTTCCAGGAACGGCTCGGCTTCGATGTCGCCGACGGTACCGCCTATCTCCACAATGCAGACATCGGCTTCATGATGGCAAGCCGCTTGTCTGAGGCGCTCTTTGATCTCGTCAGTGATATGAGGAATAACCTGGACGGTCTGGCCCAGGTAGTAGCTGCCGTCCCGCTCCTTGCCAATGACCTCTCCGTAGACTAGCCCCGTGGTGATATTGGAGAGCTTGCTGAGCGGCTCGTCCACAAAGCGTTCGTAGTGCCCCAGGTCCAGGTCGGTTTCGGCGCCGTCGTCGGTGACATAGACCTCGCCGTGCTGAAACGGGTTCATCAGCCCGGCGTCCACGTTTATGTATGGGTCAATCTTAACCAGCGCGACGCGATAGCCGCGCCGCTTGAGCAGCAAGCCGATTGAGGCAGTGGTAATGCCTTTGCCGATAGCGGAAACCACTCCACCGGTTACAAAGACGTACTTGGTATTCATCAGCATCTCCTGCTTCCTGGGGAGCTTCTTGCGTGAGTTCTTTCGGTAGTATTCGCCGCCGCCCGGCGTAATCCTACGGCGACAGGTGCGCCGCTTTTCTCAGTTGCCTATCTGCCTCGTTGCCTTGCCGAAAAAACCGACCTTCCCACAAGCGGTTCATGAATAATCCCGGCTAACTGCCGGACACTCCCGCGGGCCAGTCAAAGCACGCCTGTCCCCAGCTTCATCCCGTCGGTGGCGGCAGTGACGGGGAGGCCGAGCCGCTCGCTCATTTCCGCGGCCACCCGTTCCGGATTCCGCTCGATTACCTGGGTCCCGAAGTGCGTCAGGATGGCCTGGCCCGGTTGGGCTTCGCGGATAATCTGCTCGGCGTGGCTGAGGCTGAGGTGCCACGCGGTGGCGGGATGATTGCGCTCGTCGAGAACCACGTTCACGACCAGCAGGTGGCAGCCCCGGTAGCGACCGGGCAACTGGGCGAAGTAGCTGGTATCGGTGACGAAGCCCAGCCTTACGCCCTGGCACTCGAAGATCAGCCCGTACGTCTCCGCAGTATGCTGGTGACGAACGGCGGTGAAGCGCACCGAGCCCACTTCGAATTGCGGACCGTCGGTGAGGGCCACGACCTTTTCCGGGAAGTCCTGCACGTACCGGCACAGCGGCGAGTCCCCGCTCAGCGTCTGCTGGGGGGCGAACAGCAGCCCGCGCCGGTCGTAGCCGCCGTTGGTCATTGCCTCGACCATCACATTGGCATCGCTGCAGTGGTCAATATGCCGGTGCGAGCAGATCACCGCATCGAGCTGGCGGGGATCGCGCGGCGGCTGCACCTGCCAGCAGCGCAGCAGCGTGCCCGGCCCGGGATCGAGAATTATCCTCTGCCCACCGAGCCCCAGCCAGGTGCCCGCAGACGAGCGTTGCTGGCGCGCCACCACGAAGCGGCCTCCCGCGGTGCCCAGAAATTGCACGAAATCTGCCATTGCCCTTCCCCCGAGCGCATCAGTCCATTCGCGGCAGGCGGGGACGTTCCACCGAACGAGCGCTCACCAGCAGTATAACACCAACCACCACCACACCACCACCGAGGCTCTGGCGCAAACCCGGCAGCATACCCAGGAACACCAGCGAGTATGCCAGCACGAACAGCGGCTGGGTGGCGCGCATAATCTCCAGCTCCGCGAGGCCGATGTAGCGCAGCGAGTAGAAGGAGAGTATCTGGCCCGCAAACGGGCCGATCAAGCTGCCCGCGGCCAGAACGATAAGATGGGGCGCAGAGAAATGCCAGGCAAACCGTCCCGAGATGATCGCCGCAATCACGACCACCGCCAGGCTGCCCATCGCGCGCATCCAGATCAGCACCACCGGGTTGGTCGCCGAGGTCACCTTCTTGCCAATAAGGAAATTGAGGCTGGCAAATACGAATCCCGTCAACACCAGCACGATACCCAGCAGTTCACTTGCGCCGCTCCGGTACGTGATGACCACGACACCCGCGAGCACCAGGGCCATCCCACTGAGGCACCGGATACCAAATCTCTCGCCCAGGAAGATGTAGGCGAGGATTATCGAATAGAGCGCCCCGCTGCGCCCGAGGAACGCGGTGACCGACGGGTCTAGACGGTCCAGCCCCGCGAAGACCAGTAAGGCGCTGAGGCCGTTGCACACGCCGATACCCAGCAGCAGCCACAGGTTGCGCCGGACCTGGATTCGCCATGCCGGGCCGTACCCCATTATGTAGACAGTGCCCGCCAGTATCGGGCCTACGAACCACAGGGGCAGGACAGTAAAAGAGTTGTACTCGGCAAGTGCGTACTTCACGGTCACGAAGTTGGCGGCGACCAGGGCTACGCCGCCGGTAGCCAGCAGCAGCCCCTTGAGCCGATGCGCCCGCAGTGACCCTGCCGAACCACCTCGTGGTGAGCCTGTCGAACCACTCATCGTTTGGGCTCTGCGCTGGCGGCCATTGCCTCACGAAACACCTGCAGGTCATGGGCAGCGATAGCCTCGGGATCTGTGCAATCGGGGCTAGCCACGTGGACGTAGTCATCGTGGTACAGCAGGCACTCGATTGACGCCCAGCGCTGCTCGCCCCGATAGATCTTGATGTCGGTAGCGCACGTGCCGCACGCGCCCACCTTAACCAGGATTTCGTCAGGCTCAATGGTGGGGATCTCTACGTCCTGAAGCTCCATACGCCCCGGCTCCAGCAGGACCAACGCCCGCATTGTGCTCATTGCTCATCGCCTTCCTTTGGGACCAGCAAATCATTGCCACATGTAGTTTTCACAGCATGAAACCAGCCGCTACCCAGCACAAGCGTTCAGGAAGACACTTCGTCAGGCACCGCAAACTACCTTCGCTCCGCCTCTGCCACGCGGACGTGCTTGGCCTGCTCGACCGGGCGGCCCAGGACCATCAGCACGACGCCAGCGAGCACCACCACCCCACCCAGCGATTGGCGCAAGCCCGGCAGCATGCCCAGGAAAACCAGCGAGTAGACGACCACCAGTAGTGGCTGAGTAGCGCGGAGAATCTCCAGTTCCGACAGGCCAATAAAACGCAGTGAGTAGAAACAGAGGGCATTGGCGATGAACTCGCCAAACAGCGCCCCTAACACGATTGCCAGCAGATAGGGCCATTCAATGGCGGTCTGGAGCCCGCCGGAGGCCAGTGCTATGGCCAGACCAACGACGAGGCTGCCCATGGCCCGGAGCAGATTAACGACGACAGCATCGGTCGTCTCGATGACCCTTTTGCCAAAAAGGAAATTGAGGCTGCCGAAGAAGTACCCACCCAGCATCAGCCCAATACCCAGCAGTTGCGCCGTGCCACTGCTGTAGGTGATCGCCCCGACGCCCCCCAGGACCAGGACGATACCCGCCAGCGACCCACCCCTAAACCGCTCGCCCAGCAGCAGATAGCCCAGCAGGATCGAATAGAGCGTCCCCGATCGCGCCAGGAACGAGGCAACGGTGGGGTCCAGCCACTGGATGCCGAAGAAGAAGCCGACGCTCCATAGGGAGTTGCACAGAGCCATCGCAACCAGCGGTCGGAAGTTACGGCGCACCTGCGCCAGCCACGGCGGCCGGCGGATGACCAGGTAGCCGCCGCAGTACAGGGCCACGAACCCAAACCACAGCGGTATAAAGGTGGATGGCCTGACCCCGCGCAGCGCGTACTTGGCCGTCACAAAGTTAGTCGAGACCAGCACTACGCCGACTATAGCGATCAATAGACCACGAAGGCGGCGCTGGCGCAGCCTCGCCTCTTCCGCCGCCTCCTTGACTTCTGCTGGTTTGGGCAAATCCTGTGGGGGTAATGGCATAGCTTTGGTCTGAAGTCGGGTTGCGCGGCAGTATCGTCACACAAAAAGGCTCCGGTCTGCCCAGACCCGAGCCGTTGGACTCGGCCACATTCTCTCCGCTAACCTCCCGGAATCTGCGCGGTCTTTGCCGCCAGGGGCACTCTCGCCACCTCACCTATTGGCGCGCCTCGCTCACTCACCAAACGCAGGCTGACCGCCACGGC
>CAYNMY010000197.1:0-5018 GCA_964398275.1 uncultured Armatimonadia bacterium
GCTGGGCTATGCACCTCGGGCTGCTGTGTACATTGCTGGTGCTGCTGGTGGCTGTGATCCTGAAATCAAGCAAGGACAGGTATTTGGCGCTGGTCCGGACGCTGCCGCCGTATCTGGTGGTTATGGGGCTATTCGTGTTGCTTTCGGCAACCATCCAGCCGCTGCCGCTCCACATTGACTTTCTTGAAGGGGTGCGCGAGGCGAAATTGGATGTGCCGTTCCAGCCCTGGTTTGTCAGCCAGACTATGCTCTGGGGCTCACCAGTTAACGTCATCGCCCTGATAATAGCGGCGCTGCTGCCTGCCGTCCTGCTGCTCAAAGGCCGGGCTGGCACCGTGGTGCTCGCCCTTGCGCTTGTCGTGCTGCTGGGGGCTACCGTCCGCTGGAACTCGAATTACCGGGATGACGTGACGTATTGGGAGAAGGTGACCGCAACCTGGCCTGAGCAACCCACGCTCGAACTGAACCTGGCGACGGCATACCTGGCGCAGCAAGAATGGGAGTCGGGTAGGGATCTTCTGCTGAAGCTCAAGTACGTATTGAGTATCCCCGAAGAGCTTGAGCAGATAGCACGGGTTAAGCTGGGCCGGGCGTTCGCCGGACTGGGTAACGATAAGGTGGCAGGTTACTTCTTCTTCGGCATACCCCGCTACAAGGTAAGCTGGGTTGAAGCCACTCTCAAGAACCAACTGGCCGAGGTCGCGGATTTTTTCTTCCACGCTGGCTACATCAGCTATGCGGAGTTTAATTGGGCCTCCGGCCTGGTGATTGACCCCTACGACCTCCGATTGCACAACAACCTGGGCAAAGTGCTGGTGTACAAGAATAGCTTCCGGGCGGCAGGAAAGTTCTTTCGGCATACGCTCTCGCTGGATCCGACTGACCCAACCGCGCTCTATTATCTGGCGTTCATTTCCCAGACATTGGGCGAGGATCGAGAGTACGAGCGCTACGTCCAACGGTGGCAAGTTGTTACGAGGTCGGCCGGCGAAATCAACTTCCAACCGATATACGATGGATTCAGTTTTGAGCGTGACCAGATTCGAGAATGGTTTTCCAGTGATCCGATAGGACTGGCCACGACCAGCCGCCCTGCCCAGGGAAACTACTGGAATCCCTACTGGATGGAGAACCAGGGAAGGATATACAGCTTCTGGGAAGTGCCCTGGGAAATCGGCGAGTACTTCATCAGGTGCGGGGACTATGCTGCGGCTACTCAGCACCTACGCGTTGCGCACCAGACAAATCCCAGAGCGAGGAAAGTCGTCGAGAGGCTGGCCGAGGCCTACCGGCAGTGCGACAAGACAGGCGAGGCCAGCCGCTTTGAACGCCTCTTGGAGACGATGTCTAATGACGGCCCGCCGGAATAGATGACCTCTTGTCTGCATGCTCCTGGTAGGGGCGGGAGCGGCGTTGTGCGTGGAAGCGGGGCTTCTGCTCGTGTTCCCCGGCCGCTCAATGGGAGGCGCGTCCGGGCCGGCGGGCAAGACGCTCCACATCGGGTGCGGGCGGATGGACTCAGCCGTTTTCGAGTCCGAGGCACCAGTTGTCAGCCACGAAGAACTGGAGCCGCTGGTGATTTTCGACCAGAGCGAGCTGCCTTCGCGGTACGAGACTCCCTACCAGGAAGGGCCTGTGCACCGGTACCTGAGCATTATCCGGCCCTATGACCAGGCCGTCTTTCCGCGCAATATTGCCCCGCCCAAGATCCGCTGGGAGGACCAGACGGACAATCTGTGGATGATCAGCATAACCGCTCCGGGTTGGTCGGCGCCGCTGCGCGTGGTGACCACCCAGGCCGAATGGCGGCCCGACGCCGGCACATGGGAGGCTATCAAGAGCAGCGGCACGGGTGAGTGGATTGACCTGGAAGTGCGCGGCTGCCTGGTAGACGGTCGAGAGCGGCTGGGGGATGAAGTTTACGTGGAGCGGCGCAAGTTTCGGGTCTCGCCGTATCCTGCGGCTCCGCTGATTGTTTATCGGCTGGTTCGCCCTCTGTTCCACGGCTACAAGACGCCTGACGTTGTCTACCGGGATATCAGCACGTTTGAAACGCGAACGTTCCTGCCCGGGGCGGGTGCCTTTTGCACCAACTGTCATTCCTTTGCCCGTAACCCGGCCCTGGAGCCCGAGGACATTAACCTAGCCATTGCCGTCAGGCGCAATGTGGGCGAGAATCCGTATCGGATTCTGGGCCTGTATAACTTCGAGGCCCGTGCCGGGAAAACCCAGAACGTCAACTCCTTCTTTATGGGCTGGAATCCCGATGGCACCAAGCTGGCTGCCTGCGTGGGCCAAGCAATCTTCTCCCGGCCACTGATCACTCTGGAGACCCAGGAGTTCTTTGTGCTGCGCTCGGGGATCTGTATCATTGATCACAGGACTCTAGAAGTAGAGCCTCTGCCCGGCGCGTCCGACCCTGACTACATGGAGACCTTTCCGACCTGGTCGCCTGACGGCAAGACCATTATCTTCGCGCGGGCCGGAGAAATGAAGGTAAAATGGGGCACGTATATGCCCAACACCATCGAATTCATTGAGAGAAAATTTGACCTGTACAGAGTGCCGTATAACGATGGCCAAGGCGGCCCGATCACGCCGATACCGGGTGCCTCTAATAACGACATGAGCAACTACTTCCCCCGGTACAGCCCCGATGGCAAATGGATCGTCTTTAACAAGGCTGAGTATTCATCACTGGTCAATCCCACTGCGGATCTGTGGATCCTCTCCACCAAAGAGGGTGCGCAGCCCCGTGAGCTGGAATGTAACACGCCGTATTCAATGGATTCCTGGCATAGCTGGTCTTCGAACAGTCGCTGGCTGCTGTTTGCGACCAAACGTGACGACGGTATCTTCGCTAAGATCTACCTCACCGAGATTGACGAGAATGGTCACGCCTCGCCGCCGGTAGAGCTGCCCACCATGGAAGATACCTTGATGTGCTATAATGTTCCTGAGTTCCTGCAATACAGATGGGATATTGACGGTAACGATGTCCTGGATAAGGTTACCTGGCATTAGATGATGCGTAGGATGCCACGATAGATAACCGCCATCAAGCGCTGTTCTACCAGAGTGGCGGTCACTGGGAGGAGACCGTTGCAAAACCCGTGGGAGGGGCACCCTTGCCCCGATATCTGGGCAGGTTTTGCAGCTAAACTTACACAATCTGTTCCGGCAGGCGGTCCTCAACCACCTTTTGCAACAGTCTCGGGAGAGGGCCGGTTCATTGAGCGTAGCCGGTAGGCTGCGAGATGTTTAGGGCACCGAGCGAGCGGGAAAGGTATTTGCGTCAGTGCCCTTAATGATATACTGGCTCACCCAGGCCGCTGGCCAACGCGCTGGCGGCTTTGGTGGGGCCATCGTTAACCGGATATTGCCTCTGAGCTAGGAGAAAACATCTATGCCGCAGGCTGACACGCAGAACGAAATTGCAGTGCACAGGCACAGCTCTCATGACCTCGATCTCACTACTCTTGCCCGACCGGCGCTGCAGGAAATCCACATCACAGTTCGGCCAAGCGACGGCGAGCTGCCGGCCAGTATGTTCCAGCGCCTGGCTGACGCGCTCACCGAGAGCGCTGGCCAGGTTGTCAATATGAATATCTTCGGTCTTGCCGCCGACTACGCCGAAGGCATTGAGGCCCTGACAGCGGCTTGTGGCCCAATAGATTGGCCGGTGACGTGGGTCGAGGGCGGAGGCTGTGACGGCGAGCAGGTCGCCGGTATACAGGTGCAAGCCGTCTCGGGCGTTGCCGTGCAGACCATGCGGCTCAATGACCGACCCGTGGCGCGCATTTTCGACGATGGCTTCGCCAACTACTGCTTCCTCGGGGATTTGCGACCGACCGATCCTACCAGGCCGCGCGCGCACCAGGCCAGGGAGACATTCGATAACCTGCAAGCGGCGCTGCAGTTGGCGGGAATGACAATGTCCAATCTCGTGCGCACGTGGCTGTTCATTGAGGCGATACTCGAGTGGTATGATGAGTTGAACGCAGTGCGTGACGAGTTCTTCCGGGAGACGGGGGTTTTTGACGGAATGGTCCCGGCCAGTACTGGCATCGGCGGCGGAAATCCGTTTGGGACGGCATTGATCGCTGGCGCGTTGGCCATTGCGCCCAGGGACGACTCCGTGACGATTCAGCCCCTTCCCTCACCTCTGCAGTGCCCGGCGTTGGACTACGGCAGCTCGTTCAGCCGGGCCGCGGAGATAGCCGTGCCCGATCACCGCCGCATCTTAGTTTCGGGAACCGCAAGTATCGGGCCTGACGGCGAGACTGTCCACCACGGCGATGCTGCCGCTCAGATCGCCCGCACCATGGAGGTCGTGGCGGCTATCCTCACATCCCGACAGATGAGCTACGCAGATGTCACCCGGGCGATTGCCTATTTCAAGCACGGGCATGACGCACCGTTGCTGGAACAATATTGCGCCGAACGGGGGCTGCCGCCTCTGCCGGTTGTGCTTTGCAACGACGAGGTCTGTCGCGACGACCTACTGTTCGAGGTCGAAGTGGACGCGATAACCGGAGCCTGACTGCCCCCGCCACGGCCTGTGGTTCCCGAAAAAGCGCGTCGCCCGGATTCAGGGAGGTTGCGGCATGCAAGGCCCATGCCCAAGGGCCAGATCGAGCCATGCGACCCAAGTAACCCGACCACTGAACGCCACGACCGACTCCTCGCGCTGGTTCTGCCCCGCTGACCGACCTCTGTCGCATCAGGCCCGCCAGTCTGCTCACCGTTCTCGGGAAGGACAGGATGTTGTATCACTTACCGAAGCAGGCGATTATCTCATCCAGCCGGGCGGCGCGGTCCGGTGCGACAGGCTATGTATTCTGGCAGGGCACCCAGCACAATCCCACCGTGGCCCGCACCGAGAAGGGCCTGCCTAAGGGTGGCGCGGGCACCCTCTCCGTGGTCGGTGATATGAAGCAGATGAGCGCCGAGTGGGTAGTGGGAGTCAGTATGTACGGGTACGGGGTCTCCTTGCAGGTAGGCCTGGGCGTCGCTAT
>CAYNMY010000198.1:0-5017 GCA_964398275.1 uncultured Armatimonadia bacterium
CGCCTCGACCAGCAGCGAGGACGGAAAGAACTCTTCAATGCTGCAGCCCTGCACTTCCTTCGAGCTTACCCCACGCGTGGCGCAGTAAGTGGGGTTGGCGTAGATAATTTTCAGATCCTCACCAACCACCAGCATGCGCGCCGGCAAGTTCGCCACGATGCACTCGAAGAAGCTTTCGCGGGCTGGGAATTGCCCGTCGGTCATGGCTGATCGTTCCTAGCTGGCCGGGACTGGTTACCCAGGTACTCCGCGGCATCCTCCGGCGATACGGGATTGATATAGCAGCCGGTACCCCATTCGAATCCGGCCATCTTGGTCAGGCGCGGGAATATCTCCAGGTGCCAGTGAAAGTCGTAGGCGATGGTGCCCCAGTAGTCGGGATGCCCCGCACGGGGCAGAATGCTCGGCGCCGTCTGCAAGGTCATATTATAGGCGGGATTCGACAGAGTGGTCTTGTACTGCTGCAGGATATACTGGAGAGCATCGGCCAGGGCGCACTGCTGGGCCGAGTCCATCTCCACGAAATCGTGCGCGTGCGCCAGCGGGTAGATCTCCACCGAAAACGGGAAGCGCGCCGCAAACGGGGAGAGAATCACAAAATCATCATTGCGGTAGATCACCCGCTCGGCCAGGGTCAGTTCCTGTTCGAGCAAGTCACAGAATATGCAGCGCTCCTTGCGCCGGTAGTGCTCGCGCGCACTGTCTAACTTCTCCTTGACCAACTTGGGGATGAACGGCAGGGCGATAAGCTGCGAGTGCGGGTGGCTCAGCGATGCCCCGGCCTCAGCCTTGTAATTGCGGAAAACAATCGTGTGCCGGAACCGATCGTCCCGGCGCAGGTCGCAGGTGCGCTGAGCGTAGGTCGCCAAGACTTCCACGACGTGCTCTGTCGGCAGGCTGGGCAGGTCGTCGGAGTGGCGTGGGCTTTCGATTATCACCTCGTGGGCCCCTACCCCGGTCATGCGGTCGAGCCGGCCAATCCCTGAGCGCACCAGGTCTCCCTCGATGGACAGGGCCGGGAACTTGTTGGCCACAACGCGCACCCGCCAGCCCGGGCTATTTGGCGCGCCGCTATCGCGAATAGCAAAAATCTCCGGCGGGGTATTGGCCTCATTGCCTTCGCAGAAGGGACAGCCTTCCGAGCGGGGTTGCTCCGGCTCAGCCTTGAAATCCGAAGGCCGCCGCCCCCGCTCGGCGGCGATGATAACCCACCGGTCAACAATTGGGTCTTTGCGCAGTTCGCTCATGCATCATCCTCCTGACTATCGAACCTAGCCTGGCTGCAGCAATATCTGTGCCGTGGCAACTTCCCGGGGCAATCGGCTTTCTGCGATGTCCAGGCCGGCCAGCTACTCGCGTGGTTGGTGCTCCGGCCGCCCCGGCCGACTGGCGGCGGGAGAACACAAGTCTGCTACAGGTATAGTTCTCGTCTCGTCGCGGAAATCCTTCTCGCCTAACCACCTGTGGCACAATTATCCGAAGAAGTCGCCACCGGCTGGGGGCCAGGCATGCTTTTGGCATTGGCCGACTGGATATCATAGGCCCGGCCCAGGTGGGCCCCGAACAGCAGGATGCTAGCGCCGAAATATGCCCACAGGCAGAAAAGCACCACCCAGGTGAGGGCGCCATATATGATGCTGAGCTGGACAATGCCGCCAACGGTGAAGTTGAACAGCCGGCCGGCCACCTGGGCCAGAACCGCGGCCGATACCGCGGCCAGCAGCGCCGCCCGGTTCGATGCCCGGCCCTCAGGCAGGAACTTGTAGGCGGTGAACAGAGCCAGCAAAGATAGCACAAAGACGGCCAGTAGTACGGTGTAGTGCGGGTGCCAGTGGATCCGGGCCAACAGCTCGCTGCCCGCGTCAGTTTGCTGCACTATCCGCCGCAGCCATGCAGTTAGCGACATCGTGAGGATGAAGGCTCCACCCAGTACCCCCACGGCAATAAGCGTGACCATCGCCACTAGCTTGCGGATAACAATGCCTCGCTGCGGCCGATCGGCCCAGATTACGCTCAGCCCGCGCTCGATGGCCTCAAACAGGCGCAGTGTCGCCCAACCCAGTGCTACCAGCCCCACGACTCCTCCGAAGACGGCGTGCGGCTGCCGGATGCCCTGGCCCAATAGGCCCAGAATTTGCCCGGGCGCCGGGAATACCGCCCCCATCAACTGCTGGAGGTGCTCGTAAGCCTCATCCGACCCCACCGAGGCCTGCAAGGCAACAACGCTCAGGATGGCCAACGGTGCCAGGCACACTAACGCGTAGTACGAGATTGACGCCGCCACCAGGGACGAGTGCATCCTGCCGTAATGCTGCGTGGCCTGCACTGTAACCCGGCTCCAGAAAACGATGATTCCCACAATCTCCAACCAGTAAGCCTTCATCATAGGCCCTTGATCACTCTGCCTTGCCGCGGCTGCGGCTGCTGCCCCAGCGTCACCACCACGGTCCGCGCCACATTCTTTGACCACACGGTGAACTGCACTGCTGTCCCCGGTGGGGTATTCGCGATGAGTCTGCTCAGCGCACTTGTGTCGCTGATCGGCTGGCCATTGCAGTCAGCCAGTACCTCGAATTGCCTTAGCCCCGCTTCGTGGGCCGGTCCGTTACGGTACAGATTATAGACCACTACGCCGTGGTCTGTGCTTACTCCAAGTCGCCGGGCCAGCTCCGCGGTGAGTTCCTGGGGGATGATGCCCAGCCAGGCTCGCGTCACGTACTTCCGCACGATAAGCTGGCGGCAAACCGGCTGCGCGATGTTACTGGGCACCGCAAAGCTGATCCCTTCGCTGCCCCCGCTCTTGGAGGCAATAGCCGTGTTGATACCGATGACCTTCCCCTCCAGATTAACCAGGGGCCCGCCGCTGTTGCCCGGGTTGATGGCAGCGTCGGTCTGGATGAAATCTTCGTAGCTGCTCAGCCCCAGGCCGGTGCGGCCGGGGGCGCTGACGATGCCCGCGGTGACGGTCTGGCTCAGCCCCAGCGGCGAGCCAACCGCTACCACCCACTCGCCGACCTGCAGCCGGGACGAATCCCCCCACGTCAGGTAGCTCAGGCCCTGGGCCGCCACTCTAATGACGGCGAGGTCGGTGGGAATGTCGGTGGCGTGCACCGTGGCCATAAACTCGCGGCCATCGGCAAGTTTGACTTTGATCTGCTGTGCGCCCTCGATGACGTGATAATTGGTGACGACGAGTCCATCCGGCGAGATCAGAAACCCCGAGCCGAGGCTGGTGATGGCCCGCTCGGGAATCTCGAAAAAGCGGTTTAGCTCGGGAAACAGTGAGAGCAACGGGGCGCGCCCGGGTATAATAGTGGTAGTGGAGATGTTCACCACTCCCGGCTTGACCTGGCTTGCCGCCATGGCGAAGGCCGCGCTGAGTTGGCGCGCTGTCGCCAGTGCCAGGTTGCGGTCTACGACCTGCCCGTATCCAGTCGCCGGCAGCACAATGATGAGCGTCACCGCCAGCAGCACTGACCAGTAGCGGCTCAACTGCCTCTTGCTAAGCATAGCGTATCACCCTCCTGTCGTATCCCACCGCCGCCTCAATAACCCTTCTCGCTTAGCTCTTCAATCATCCGCTTGGCCTGCTCCCAACTGGATAGGGCCGAGGTCCTCGCCAATCCAGCCCATAGTTATGTTCGTATCGTCGCGACTCATCTCACTAAACTGCGGGATGTCGCGAAATAGGTCTTCCTGCAGCGGCGCATCGGCATAAAGGTTATGGTAAAGATCCAGTTGGAATTCAATGCCTTGCGCACCCCACTTACGCACGCAAACAAATACCCCGCTTAGATACCACCGCTTGAGGCGGCCGTCATTCCTGTTCTGTCGAGTATATGCGCCATCGTGTTCGCGATACGTCGTTGCCTCTCCCAATGGCCCCTCTGGCCCTATTGGCACCACAATCTTCTCTTCCCCATACAGCTTATCGATTGCGGCGTCGCGGTCCACGCCTCTCATCGAGGTTTCATCACACGCTGCTATGATGATCGGGGTACTGGCTGCCGCCTTGTACTTGTTAGAATTCTCGAAGACTATTTCTTGGAGGCGTTCCGCTGCCTCCATTCCGCGGACCACGGGCCCTGTCCATGCCAGGAACCCGTCAGGCAAGGGCGGGTCAGCCTCAGAGCGCAGAGCCTGTACATTGCCAACTAGGGCTCCCTCTTTGATCGGCAGGTGCCACGGTCCATCCTCTTCGCACGGTAGCCTCTGGAGCCACTGCTGAATTTGGCTAATGACCGCACGGTGATCAAAGTCAGCCATCGGGATTTGCTTGTAGTTAAACAAAAGGCCAAAGCCGGGCCGCACGCTTGCTTTCATTACCGCTGTTTGAAAGTCGTCAATGCGGCGCTCCCACTCTTGTGTGTCTTTGCTACTGAAGATATTCCTGACTTCGCAATAGAAGAGAATATCTCCGTCCGAACTACACACCAGAAAATCAGGTGTCAGATTACCAAGCGGCGGCTCGTACTGCACTTCCCATCCCTTCTGCAGGAAGTACTCGTGGAAGAACAGTTCGTACATTGCGCCGAGATGCGTATGTGTTACCTTGCTTCGCAGTCGTTTGAAAAAGTCGGGTTTGACGTCGTCCGGCAGATGCGAGTACCAGGCCTCCACTTCGGTACGGTGCGCGTCCAGATCTGGTTCGCCGCGTTTACAGAGCGCAACAACGTGGGGGTTACGTGCCCGCTTGTCCCACTCAGGCAGGTTTCTGATGAAGTCTTCAGTGAATAGCTCGCCCATAAGCCGACACCTCTCCCATGGCCTCCTGCTAATTGTAACATTGTTTCCTGAAGCCGGCAACTTACGCCTCCCCGCTGTCATGGACGTACTGGCCTAGATTGTGGTATCATACCCTTACCTCATTAGACAACGGAGAAGCCATAGTTGAGCGAAGAGCTGGTCATCGAAACCGAAGGCCTCAGTAAGCGCTACGGGCGGACGTGGGCGTTGCGCGAGGTGGACCTGCGCGTCGAGCGCGGCCAGGTCTACGGCCTGCTCGGGCCCAACGGCG
>CAYNMY010000199.1:0-5001 GCA_964398275.1 uncultured Armatimonadia bacterium
TGAGGCCTTTCCGATAAACTTTTGCGATCTGGATTTGAACTGGCGGATAGGGGAGAGCGGCTGGGAGGTCTGGCTGGTCGCGGAGGCGGAGGCGGTCCACCGGGGCGGGCAGACGATGGGCCGCAAGACGCTGCGCCAGCTCTGGGACTACCACCGGGGTATGCTGCGGATGTACCGCAAGCACTACGCCCCCCGGCGGAAGTCGGTGATCAACTGGTTGGTGTACGGAGGCATCGGCGTGCGGTTAGCGGGCAATGCAGTGATGCGGATTCTGTGCCTGGATCGCCTGCTGCGCTGCCTGCCGCAGGCCAAGTCAGGGGTAGAGTGAGAGCGTCGACCGGCAATCTGGTCAACTGGCTGGCATATCTGCGTGTTGGTTGGTTGTGAGCAATAGCAAAGGGGGCCCGTCAGGAGTCAGAGTGAGCGAGACCAATAGAGCCTTGGAATCACCCAAAGCATGGGAGGAATTGTCATGGGCAGCATATTGGTTGTGATAGCGGCTTTGCTAGCAGGAGGGGCTATCGGAGTGCTTGTGAGCCAAAGGTGGGACGTAAGTGTGGGGGTGGGAATATCCATCGGGCTTTTGTCACTCCTCTTGTCGGTTTGGGGGTATGCGCAGCAGCATGCTACACGCCAAGTAGTCGAATCGTGGATACGCATTGCGACAAGTGCATATACCGACAGCAATGCAATCGAAAAATCTCTGAAAGACGTTGAAGCAAAAGGGCAAGTACAGGTTATGAAGGCCCATATTGCATCCTTGCTGAACGGCATGACAGGCTTTCTTGGCATGAGTAGGGAAGAAATGCGCATTCCTCACGTGGTTGTCTTTGATGTTGGGAAAAGTGAGCAATAACTCGTGCACTACGGAGGAAGGCCGTAGACGCGACGAACTGACCAGCCCCGCCCCCTTAGCATGGAGTAAATCGGGGGTTTTGAGCGGAAAGAAGCGGAAAGGAGTTGCCAACTAGGAGCTGATCATGATGCAAGCAATAACTAAAGCTGGTCGGTGGTTGAAGGGGTGGCTCTTTAAGAATGTCAAGATGCTAGCGGCCTTTGCTGTTGGTTTGTGTTTGGGTGGAGCTTTTGTAGGCCGTGCTACAGGGGTACTCGACTTGACGGGTATAGCTACTATGATTCTTGTGGGTGTAACGATTGTGTACGTCCTGGTGGCGTGGATGGCAATAAACGATGCAAGGAATTCGCGTGTGGAGGAAACGATGCCACAGGTCATTCTCTTTTTTGACTTGGATCCTCAATCTCCACATCTCATATATTTGGTTCTAAAGAACTCCGGCCGCCGACCAGCACATAATGTCACAGTTAGCTCATCTCCTTCTCTCCGTGATACGAGCCCGCCTATGCATGAGTTTTTTGGCGAGGGCATTGCCCTTTTGGCCCCCGGTCAAGCGCTCCGTACGTTCTTTGGTAGTGCGTTCGAGGTTATGGCCGAGAACTCCTCAGTGCCTAAGGACTATAAGGTGACGGTAGAATGGGATGACGGCCTTACCGGGAAGCGCATTTACGGAAATCAGCCTATAACATTGCGAGACTTCCAGAGTCTTACGTACTTGGGGCCTTCTTCGGCGGACCCGCTCGAAAGAATCGCCACAGGGCTTGAGCAGAGTACAGGCATTGTGAACCGCATTATGGACTATGTCCGTGGACAAGAATAGTGATCCTACAGGTTGAGCTTTGCTCCGCTGGCCGCTGGGGAAAGGGAGGCGTTTAGAGTGGCCCAAGACGACAACCTGCGCGAATGTCCTGACTGGGGGCACAGTGTTAGTACGAAAGCGGCCAGTTGCCCGAACTGTGGTCGCGTTTTCAAGCAGCCCCGGACATCACTTGAGCAGTGCTGCGGATGTATAGCCGTAATAATGCTAGTGGTTTTTGTCCTGGTTATGCTTGGTACATGTTTGGAGCGTTAGAATAGTATTCTGGCAACAAGCCAAGGGGGGAACCGGCAATGAGCAATAAGTGGCTGTGGCTGATAATTGGAGCAGTGGTGGCCTTGGGCTTATTGGTCGGATGTGGAAAACAGAAGCCCATTGCGGAGCCGAAAAAGCCGCAGTATCTGTATTCTGACCAGAGTTACTCACAGGCTGAACAGCAGATTGAGCAGACTGTCGTAGATGTCGTATCTGAGCAGGAGGCTAAGATAGAATACATCATGATAGACTGGGGGCCTGCAAAGTGGGACCCCCCACGATTAAGCGCCCGTATAGATGCTTACTGTGACCCAAAAGCGGGGCAAGCCATTTCTAAGGTGGCCGCAGATGCCTGCCTCACTGCACTCCCAAAGCACGAGCAGGTAGCAGTTACTGTCTACTGGTGGGGGGGAGTAGACGCTAGTCGGGGCTTCGCCCGAGAGAACCTCGGTAAGTGGGTTTGGAGTAAGAGCGGAGAGCTTGTGGAGTATGAGCCTCCCCCTTTTAGGCAGGCAGAGTAGAGGACTAGCCCATGCCAGACCTTGCGCACTTAGCACTTTGCAGTTAGGAAACAGCGTTTCGTCTACGTTCACTGTTGAAAGTTTTTGCCGGCTTGTCCGCCATAGCTACCCTTGTGTAGCGCAGGCGGGAAAGGTGCGGAAAACCGGCTTTTTTCAAAAAGCGGCTTTTCCGCGAAGCTCTTTCCTGAATTATCCGTTCTAGGAGCTATCAATGCCTGAAGCAACAGAGACACAAGATATTGGCAAAGTAGAAGAGATCTCGCTGCAGGAGGAGATGACCTCCTCCTATATGCAGTTTGCCATGAGCGCGATTATGGCCCGGGCGCTGCCCGATGTGCGCGACGGGCTGAAGCCCTCGCAGCGCCGCATCTTAGTGGCGATGAACGGCGAGGGCCTCACCCCCGATCGCTCCCACTCCAAGTGCGCGGCGATCGTGGGCGAGACGATGAAAACCTACCATCCCCACGGTGATATGGCTATCTACGATACGCTGGTGCGCATGGCCCAGAACTTTGCCGCGCGCTACCCGCTCATTGACCCCCAGGGTAACTTCGGGTCGCTGGATGGTGATCCGGCCGGTGCCGCTCGCTATACTGAGGCGCGGCTGTCGCCGGTGGCAATGGCGATGCTCGCCGATCTGGACCGGGACACGGTGGCCTACCAGCCCACCTACGACGAGAAGACGACCGAGCCGGTTGTGCTGCCGGGTGCGGTGCCCAATCTGCTGTCCAACGGCGCGTCGGGGATAGCGGTCGGCTATGCGACGAACATCCCGCCGCACAATCTCAGCGAGATCGTTGACGCCTGCATTGCGCTGCTGGATGACCCTGATCTGGACCTCAGGGGCCTGAGGAAGCACGTCCACGGCCCGGACTTCCCCACGGCGGGGCTGATCCTGGGTCAGCGCGGCATCCTGGATTACTTTGAGACCGGGCGCGGCTCGATCACGATGCAGGCGCGCGCGATCATCGAGCCGCTCGACCGCAGCCGCGAGGCGATCATCGTCACCGAGCTGCCCTACCAGGTGCGCAAAGACGCGCTGCTCCAGCGGATTGCCAAGCTCCACGACAGCGGCAGTATCGAGGGCATCGCCGACCTGCGCGACGAGTCCGACCGCAAGGGCATGCGCATCGTCATCGAGCTGCGCCGCGACATCAACCCGCAGGTCGTGCTCAACCAGCTTTACAAGCGCACCGCGATGCGCAGCAACTTCGGCGCGAACTGCCTGGCGCTGGTGCCGGTCAAGGGCGGCGTGCTGGTCCCGCAGCTCTGCAGCCTGAAGGATATGCTGAGCAACTTCCTCACGCATCGCCGCGAGGTCATCACCCGCCGGACCCAGTTCCTCCTGGACAGGGCAAAGACCCGGGCGCATATCGTCGAGGGCCTGCTCAAGGCGCTGGACATCATTGACGAAGTGATCGCGTTGATCCGGGGCAGTGACACGCGTGACGCCGCCCGCCAGGGCCTGATGAAGAAGCTGGGCTTCAGTGAGGTACAGGCCGACGAGATCCTCAATATGCAACTGGGGCGGCTGACTCGACTCTCGGCGCAGGAGCTGCGCAAGGAGTTCGACCAGCTCCAGGCCGACATCGCCGAATACGAGAGTATCCTGGCCTCGGAAGAGAGGAAATCGGAGGTTATCAAGCAAGAGCTGCGCGCAGTTAAGAACAAGCTGGGTGACGAGCGGCGCACCCGCATTATCCCGAACGAGGCCGAGGATATTAGCACCGAGGACCTCATCGCCCAGGAGGATATGTGCATCACCATCACCCGCGATGGCTACGTCAAGCGGATGCCGGTAGATACCTACCGCGTCCAGCACCGGGGGGGGCGGGGTGTGCTGGCGCTGAGCAAGAAGGAAGAAGATATGGTGCGGGACGTATTTGTCTCCACCACCCACCAGTTGATCCTGGCCTTCACCAACCGCGGGCTGGTCTACCGGGCCAAGGCCTACCAGGTGCCGCTGGCCAGCCGGCAGGCGCGGGGCACGCCGATTATCAATATCCTGCCGATCGAGCCGAGTGAGAAGATCACCGCGACGATCCCGGTGGACGACTACAAGCAGGGCGGCTTCCTGGTCATGGTCACCAAGCAGGGGATGATCAAGAAGACCGCGCTTTCGCAGTACGACACCCCGCTGCGCACCAAGGGCCTTATCGCCATCAAGCTGCACAAGGGCGATGAGCTGACGTGGGTGATGTGGACGGACGGGACGAAGGATATTATGCTGGTCACGCGCCGGGGGAAAACAGTGCGGTTCGATGAGCGCGACGTCCGGCCGATGGGCCGCAGCGCCGCCGGAGTGAAGGCCATCAGACTGCGCAAAGGCGATGAGTTGATCGCGACGGCGATAGTGGACAAGGAGGACTCGCGCGACCTGCTGGTCGTAGGGGAGAAGGGTCTGGGCAAGCGCACGGCCCTGGCGGAATACAGGCGCAAGGGCCGGAACATTCAAGGCGTAACAACGCTGGATGTCACCGGTAGAACCGGGCCGGTGGTGGGCGTTGAGGTGGTGGACGATGACGACGAGATTATGTGCATAAACTCGGCGG
>CAYNMY010000200.1:0-4998 GCA_964398275.1 uncultured Armatimonadia bacterium
TCATCTCGGGCCCCTCGCCCAGCCGTCCGGCGACCGACCAGGCGCTGTCCTGGGTCAGCGTCCCGACGGGGGTTATGCCTGACGCCATCCGGAATGAGAAATTCAGGCTGGAAACGATGTGGTGCGCCCAGGCTGTGGTCAGCGGAAGCTGCGTCTTGCCCAGCTTCATAGCCGGGTGGCCGAATGCCAGGATCCGCTCCCCGCTGCGGTAGGTCACTGTCCCCACCGAGTTGATATCGAAATCCCCGGAGACCAACTGGACTCCCACCGCTGCCCCCGGCACGAGCTTAGTGTCCACCTTCCGCCGCAGATTGCCGGGCCCCGGTATCGCCCGGATGCCGTGCTTTTCGAAGAAACCGGCCAGCCGCTCGACTGTCCTCTCGGAGAACCCGGCGCAGAACATCGGCGTCGTCACCGGCTGCAGCGCGAGGGTATGGTCATCCACAAAGGGGTCTTTGTAGCCAGCACCGACCACCTCCACGCCGGTTATCCGCCGCCCCGCCAGGGTGATCTGGTCATCAGGACGATAGCTGGCCGTCTCCGCCGCCTCCGCACCATCCTCTTTATCAAAGGCCCGCAGCATGCTCTCGATGGGGGTTACGCCCGCGACCGGCTGCTTACCGAAGGGCCACCCAAAAGATACCGCCCCGATCAGCCGCCCGCCGATGTAGACCGGGCTGCCGCTCATCCCGCCGAATATGCCCAGGTTCTCCTCTACTATCGGCCCGTCGAGTATGCGCACCAGAATAGCGTCAGCGCCCTGCCGAAACTTGGGCAGCACTCCGAGGATCTCCACATTGAACTCGGTAATCTCCACGCCGGAAAAGACCGTCCGGCAGGTGCCCTTCATGCCGGGGCGGACGCTGCTGACCGGCATCATCGTGGCGCTGTCAAATAACGGCGACGCGGCCGGGCAGGGCGCCGCGAGCAGCACCACCAGTGCCGCGACGGCTAGGTACGCAAATAACACGGGCCGGCTAAACCGCATAAACAAGCCATCCTTCCTTGACGATAACACGGAACTCCGCGTAGGTTCACCTACAATTGAAACCCAAGCGGCGGTGCTCTGTCAAGGTAGCCGCTTCGCGCAACAGCAGGTTCCCGGTACATCCAACCAAAAAAAGGGGAAGGCGCTTGGCCTTCCCCTGAGTGCTCTGTGTGACCGGGGAAGTCCCCGGCCCTGTTCTTGCACTACGGCTCGCAGGGAGCCCGTTGCGACAGCTCCTTGGTATCCGGCCCCAGGTCCCACCAGGTCGTGTCCGGGTCGCAGTTGAGCAGCCCGGTGCCTTTCTGGATGCGCTCGGCGTGTCCGTCAACCCAGGCCACATTTACCCCGTCATTGTGCGGGAAGACCACGTATGTGGTTGTCTGGTAACAGGGGCCGCCCGTGCAGTTTAGCGCGTACTCGCGCCCGCTGTTCGCAGGATACCTGTCGGGCCAGTACTGCGTCTCGGTGAGCATGACCGTCTGGGAGGGACGCTCCACCCAGGTCTCCAGTGCCGGCATAATATACCACACCCAATCGCCTGCCGGATCCTGGCAATGACCCCGGTAGAGCAACCCTCCATAGCCGGCAGCCCAGTTGGGACGCTTATTGTCCTGGCCATAATAGACGCGGATGGAAAAGTTGTAAGCCTGGTCGCGGTTGCTGCACCCGGGGTTGGGCTGCTTGGGGCAGGTCAACGATGCACAGTCCGAGGAATACTTCGGGTATATCCACTGGAACCAGTGGTGGTCAGCCGGGAAATATCCCTTCCAGTCGCTGCAATAGATCTTGAAGGCCAGTGCACTATTCTTGATGTTGCTCAGGCACTGCGTTTCGTAAGCCTTGGCCCGCGCTCGGGCAAAGACCGGGAACAGAATTGCCGCCAGGATAGCAATAATCGCTATCACCACCAGCAATTCTATGAGGGTAAAGCCTCTTCGGTTCGTTACCATTGATCTCAACCTCCTGTGAGGTGCTTGTTGTTATAGGCTCGGCGCGACAACGGCACCGGTAGCCCTTACGGCGTGGGTCGGTCCGACCAGTCCCAGAGGCAGCAGGTGCCCGTAGTCTCGCTCAGCTCTTGGCTGAGACTCTTGGCATGGCCGTCCATAAAGGCGAAGTTGATCCGGTTGTTGTGCCGGGCATCGGGTACGAGCTGGACAGTTCCGCCACTGGCGTACGTGTCACTCCAGATGTTGTAGGCACAGGAGTTCTTGTACCAGGGCGTGCCACTGTAGCCAATGGCGACCTGACGGACGTCAGTGATAGCTGAGGGAGTGGAACCATCTTCGGCCTCCAGCGTTGCGTCAAAAAGCATATATGCCGAGGCCGGGTTCCACTGCGGACAGTTGCTCGCCACGTTGGGATGGCCGAAGTAATCCAGGTCAAATGAGCCGGGCGAGGAGGAGACGTTAGGGCGCGTGTTGATAACGTCGGCCACCCAGTAGCCGAACAAGCCGTCGGCCTGGGCCCAGTCGTTGACGGTGAGCTGGCGCCCACTGATGGCGTAGCTAGTGGACGAGAGCCCTTCGCCATTGGTTAGTGCCCCAGTCATATCCACCGTGTTTGGCGCCACGGGGCACTGGAGGATATCCATAGTCTTGATATACGACGCGAGGCTTTGCCAGACGTCCAGGATGGGGTCACTCGACGTGGGCTGACTCCACTGCAGGGGCGTCTTATTGTCCCAGTCCGAACAGTAGGTCAGCACCGCCAGGCCCAACTGCTTGACGTTGTTCAGGCACTGGGTCTCCTGGGCCTTGGCCTTAGCCCGGGCAAAGACGGGGAATAGAATCGCGGCGAGGATAGCAATGATCGCTATCACCACCAGCAATTCTATTAGGGTAAATCCCTTTCTGGTTGCCATTCTCTTCACTCCTTTTTCAAAACGGATCTTCTAACCAACAGTATTCAATTGTAGTCCTGTCAATCGGCTTGCTCTGAGCGCTGCTCACCTCCTTTTCTATTTCTCTCTGAACTTGCGTATCGAGTATACAAGAAACGGGGGGGGGGCTGTCAATATAGCCGCTTGGCATTACCAACACCCGCCCGCCGTTGGGTTGTCGCGAGGTCGAAGAGCGTCGCCCTGAGAATACAACCCGCCACGGTAGGAGGCCGCCACCGGTGCACTTTCGTTGAATTGCCAGCGCTCTCCCCATGATTCCGAACAGCTCCTCTCAGCCCAGCCTTGACAAGCAGAAGCGCATAGAGTATATTTGGTATAATAAGTATAAGAGTTTATGCTATATTCCCCCTCCACCCTCCAGCAGGAGTGAACCAATGGCCCAGCTCAATCTTAACGAACTACTCCCGCATAATGGCGAGCCACTATACGCACAGATAATGCGTGTTCTGGAGGAGCAGATTCGCTCGGCCCACTTGCAGCCCGGTGACAAGCTGCCCACGCAGCAAGAGCTCGCCAACCACTTTCAGGTCAGCCTGGCCCCAGTAAAGCAGGCCCTGCGCGAGTTGGAGAAGCGGGGGATCGTCTCGCCCCGCCAGGGCCGCGGGACCTACGTGACAGACACCACCCCCCTCTTCCAGGAGCTTATCGAGAAAGAGCGCATCCCCTGCTTTACCCGCGAAATGACCGAAAGTGGCCGCCAGGCCTCCTCTGTCGTCCTGGCCGTCAAGCAGATTGCCGTCCGCGACATGCCCAAGGCGGCGCAGGAGTTGGGGCTGGGTGCCGAGGATAGCCTGGTCTTCATCGAGCGTGTCCGCCAGGCGAATGGTAAGCCTCTCGCGCTTCAGGGCAGCTATTTCCCCTCCAGCAAACTGGGCGGGATAATCGAACGCGGCCTGGGTGCCCGCGAGGCGCTCTCCGACGTCATCCGCGATGAGTTCGGTATCATCATCACCGCTTCCCGGCAGATAATCACTGCGACTACCGCTACCCCCCGCGACGCTCGATATCTGCGCGTCTCGGTGGACGCGCCCCTCCTGCTGGTCGAGCGCACCTCGTACCTGGGCAGCGGCGACCCCATCGAGTTCGTCGTTGACCGCCGCCTGCCCGAGTTTAACTTCATAGTCTGGCTGCGCTGCAATTAGCCCTGGCACCCATAGGCGGCACATGCGTCGCAACGGCCTGCTCACAATCATCTTCCTCACTGGCTTCGGGCTGCTGTTATTCTGGCGGGTGCTGGTGGCGGGCGAGGTCTTTTTCTGGCATGACGTCAGCGTCGCCTATATGCCGCTGCGCAAGCTGGCTCAGGACGCCATCCAGCACGGCTTCCTGCCGCTGTGGACTCAGAAGCTCGGCTGTGGCTTCCCGCTTCTGGCCGAGGGCCAATGCGCGACCTTCTACCCGCTGCACTTCATCGCCTACGTCGGCCTGCCGTATTACCACGCCTACTCGCTGATGGTCTACGTGCATTGCCTGCTGGGCGCGATTTTCGGCGCGTTGCTGGGGCGCAAGCTGGGTCTGGGCTGGGCCGCTGCCGCCTTCGCCGGGCTGGTGTACGGCTTTTCCGGGTATTTCGTCAGCAAGGTGCTCTTCATCACGGTTCTCGGAAGCGGGGCCTGGCTGCCACTGATTCTGTACCTCGTAATTAGTGGCCTGGAAAGCGGCGACTCGCGGTACTTCATCGGCGGGGCCGTGGCGCTATGTCTGTCAATCCTGGCCGGTCACCCTCAGATCGTCTTCTACGAAATACTGGCTGCGGTTGCGGTGATATTCGCTTACCTGCTGGGCCGTCGCCCCCAGCCGTTCGGGACGCGCCTGGCGCGGAGCTTCAGCGCTGCGATTCTGGTCTTCGGCCTCGGCGTGGGTCTGGCAGCGTTGCAACTACTACCGACGGCGGCCCTGGCTAGGTTCGCCGAGCGCCGCGCCGAGGTGACCGCCGCCGACCTCCGCTCTCTGGGCATGAGCGCGCATAATCTGGCCTACTACGTTCATCCCACCATTTTTGGCTCGTATGCCGAGAACAACTACTTCGGCCACGACCACTACTACGAGGTGTGCGGCTATGCCGGCGGCATCACCTTGCTCCTGAGCTTACTGGCGCTATTCAGCC
>CAYNMY010000201.1:0-4992 GCA_964398275.1 uncultured Armatimonadia bacterium
CCACCCGCTTCATTTGGTCGAACGTAAGCACGCGACTGCCGCCTTCTTGCAGGACCAGGCTCTGGCTGCTCTGCGCATTAACAATCCCGGCGCAGCAGACCACGGCCAGCGCCAGGACAAGCCCGGTGAGAGTCAGCTTGCGCAACCGCCTTGATATTAAGTTGTCTCGAGTGTATTCTGAGCTCGTCATTGCTGGACACCCCCCTTTGGTGCCGAGCTGGTTGGGCCGCCGATTACCACCGTCTCTCGCACGTTGCCGCGAATCACCTCGACCGTAGGTAGCTGGGGTTCTCTGGTCAGGGCTGCCGGTGGGGTGATCTCAGCGGCCGGGCCGACCGTCGGCTCCGGGGGCATTCCCGGTGGTGTGGTCAGCGCTTCGGCCTCTTCCGCTCGGAGCTTCTCGAATTCCGCGCCGATTACTTCGATGCTGGTAGTTGGCTGAACAGCGATATACTGCTCTTCGAACTTGGGGCGGAGTGCCAAGCGCAACTCCCCGCGGACATCGGCCAGGATGAGTCGCTGCGCCTGCTTGAGGGTAACGGCCAGAGTCGCGTTGGGTGGCACTTCGGGCTCGCCCTTGGCTTCGCCTTCGGCCTTATCCTCGGAGGGCTTTGCTTCTTTCGGGGCGATAACCGCGCTCTTGCCCAGTGCGAGCAACTGCACGTTCTGCAGGATAGTGCGGGTTACGGTCAGTTCCTGGTGGACGAAGGTGGCAATAACATCAACCCGGTCCCCTGGTTTGGGGTACCCGGCTACACCAATGACGGGGTCGAGGGCGACGGTAACCGCCCTCATTCCTTCGGGGACGACATAGGAAAGTCCCGCGCCGACCAACGACTGGACCTGCGCGAGTCGAATCGGCTCCCCCTGGGGTAGAGCTACAAGACTCAGCTTACCACTGAGCTCGCTAACGCTGCTGGCGGCACCGGCTGGCGCGTCCTCTTCTGCCACCTCCTTCTTTACCAGCATGCTGGCCTGGACGAGGACGCCAGACTCGATGTCTTGCAGGGGTGTGATCACTTGTGCTGTCTTGACTGTTTCCTTGAGCTGCGTCTGTTGCTGCAGGCTGCTGAGCCAGATGTACGTCAGCAGCGCTGCCAGCGCTCCACACACGACAGCTATTCCTATCGCTAAGCGCCGGGTCATTCTCATCTTCGAAGTGCCCCTTCCCGATTGTGTTTGTTCTCCCGATACTTACTCCTTTTTTTGCCTGGTAGCATGGAGGTGCCACTTAGGGCACAATGATTATACCACACCACCGTCACAAAAAAAACCCTTTCCGGGATATACGGGGCGGCTTGGCCTGCGGAATTAGCCGGTATGGGGCGATTTTTGGTCCCAGTGAGCGATTCCTGGCTTTCTGTCGGCATGCTTCAGCCTCTCCGGCGATGAGGAAAAGAGACGCTCTCCGCTGTGCCTTTGCCGGCATCTTGTTGCTGCCGGTTGTTGCCAGAGGGGCGGGGGGCGTGCTCGGTGCGAACCTATCAACACGCGAAGCTGGAGTGGTGCTGTTGGCAGCGTGGGCTACTGCCACAGTCAATCTCACTCCCTTCCCATAGTCGCGGACGAGACCAGAGTCATAGTCTGGCCCTCCGGATCGTCCGCCCAATGTGAGAACAGCCGGCCGCTGACCAGGCCGTGCGGGTAGGTAATCCGGACCCTGATCTGGGCGCCTTGGGGGGCGTTGTTCTGGGCGTCCGCGCCGCCACCGGTATCGCCCAGCGTAGCTGCCTGGTCCCATGACGGCCAGCCCCCGGCATAGACCCGATACTTCATCTCGATTTCAAGGTTCTCTGGGTTCAGCGTAGCCGCGCTGGCGGTGACGCGGTCGGTAATTGCACTGGTCACTGCGCCCACGGCGCCACCTCTACTTCCCTCGCGGGCGGCCTGCCTCAACATGGCAATGTCCTTGAAGGCGAGGCCAAACTCGATAATCCCGAACAGAAGTACGAGCAGCACGGGGGTGACCAGGACCATCTCCACGGATACACTGCCGACGATCACCTGCCGTCGCACCTTCAGGCGAGCCGCCGGACTCTTTGCGCTGTATTGTCTCATCTGTACTCCCCCTCGCTGGCTGCATCACGCTTGTGATCCCCGGCAACTATCCTCAGAATGCGTGGGACATGAGCATAGCCACCAGGGTTCCGGAGCTGATGGCGATGGCGTAGGGCAGGCGCGGCCCGCCGGCCGGGCCTTCTTGAATATCCATGGGTACTTTGCAGGCCAATCGCAAGTAGCAACTGGCAAACAGCGCCTTGATCTTATCCATCAGGATACCGTGGCGCACTGCAATGAGAATGGCGAGAATGCCCCCGATAATGGCGGTATAAAACAGCGCCCAGACCAGAATTGATGGTCCTTGCAGGGCGCCGACGGCCATCAGCAGCTTAACGTCGCCGCCGCCCACAATCCGCCCGAAGACGGCACTTACCAGGAACAGACACAAGCCCAGGGCGATTCCCCCCAGGCTCAGTAAGAGTCCTTCTGAGCCGGCCCGGACCGAGTTGAGAATCAGGCCCAGCAGGATTCCTGGCATGGTCAGGGCATTGAGTATCCTGCCCCACTGGACGTCGGTGTAGACCGCCACGATTAGCACAAATACTGTCAGACCTGTAAGAATCGCTGTAATCACTGTCGTTTTCTCCATCACAATATCCTGCCGTGAGGCAGGCCTGTGCTACTGGCCTTCGCTGAAGGCTTGAGCGATCTCGGCCATTACGGATGAAACCGATCCGCGCAGGGCCGTCCACATTGCCGCCCCGGCGCCTACCAGCACCGCCGTGAGCAGCGCGTACTCAACGGTTGATACTCCTGCTTCATCTTTCCAGAGTTGGCTGAGCATTATTCTGGTTTTCTCGGTTTATTCCACTTTGATTGGGAGCGAGAATCTTATTGGTATCGTCATTGTTCCGTTATCAATGCTGCTACTCTTTGGGCAGTTCCGGCAACAACCTTCTTATGCTCACATAGGCGGCAGGTTCGCCACGGCGAAACTCGGTGCCCCAGCAAGGGATCGCTTAGACGACAGCGGAACTCCTTGTATTCCCTGAGCTGCCCCCGCCAGGAGAGCCGCCAGAATACGAACGTCGCGAGGTGCTCACAACGGAGTTGTTTCCGCTTGATTAGTAGCCCTGCCCTTATGAACAATTGTAGCCAATCGCCGATGTGGATGTGCATGATTAATTAGTTAGTACGTTGGCCGGCAGCTTAGGCGTTGTCGGTTGACACTGAGATCATCACAGGCTCCCAGCTTCTTCCAGGCTCGTACCGGCGTTACCCACTGCCGTTTCCAGGTTGTTGGTGAGGATCATCCAGATCGTTGCCCCACCAATTACCAAGCCGCACAGCAGGACGGCGTACTCGACGCTGGTAACACCGCGTTGGTCGTTCCAGAATTCAGTTAGTGCTTGCCTCAGGCTGGGCGCTTCCATTTCCCCAGGCCACTTTCTGCGCTTATTGCTGCTGCTAAAAGATTGGCGGGGAGAACCGGCTGGACAAACCTGCTCGCCTGTTGCCCACTCTCGCAGGGTATTGTGGTTTGCCAGTTCCCCCCGCCACTGTGTTTTCCGCAGCTTAGCACGTCAGTGGGACTTGGATTGTAACTGCGGACGAGAACTTGCTCGCGACCCGATTGGCTCTTGGGTTGTGGTGAGTCAAACGGCATTAAGTTGTCGGTCGGGTCTGAGCCGGTCGTGGTTTTGCTGCCAGTTTTCCAGACGCTGGCTACGAGCATCGTTCTCTCCGGTCTTCGCGAGACCTAGCTGGTCCCGCGCGATGGTGGCGGTGGTCGCACACGTTAGTGACTAAACGCCTGGTTCAGTCGGGGTGGCCAGCTCATCGCCCGCCGCGTTAACAGCAGTCGAAATGCTGCCCTTCAGCGCGGTCCAGATCGTGACTGCGCCAACGATCAGAACAGCGAGCAGCAACGCGTACTCCACCGTGGTGACACCATCTTCGTCGTGCCACAGAGCCTTGATCTTCTCCACTTTGGTCCTCCTTTCCCACATCAATCTTGCTTGAGTGTTGGGTGCTTCGCCAGTCGAGCATCTGACCGCTTGTTGCGTTTCGGTCGTCAGTCCACAGACCCCACTGGTGAAGCTGTTACAAGTGACTTAGGTCTGACCGTAGCACGTTGCCCACTGCTCGCCATCCCGCCAATACGGCGGCGATCAACAGGGGAATCATCAGGGCATACTGGGTTAGGACCAGTGTTCCCTGCTCTGCTGCGGCTCTGTAGATGATCTCGCTCATTGGTATCCCTCCAGGTATCGTTTCCGCCGCTCTCGCACTTGCTCAGAGTATTCTCTATGTCAGTGCAACAAAAACCGTGATAGCTTGCCCGCCACATTACTTGGGGCTTAGCTGTTGTTTAGTATAGTAGCACAAACGCAGGAAATTGTCAAGGCTCTCTCCCGAAATTATCAGGGACACCGAAAGTATACCTAAACATTTAATCTCCTAAACATGAGTTTCCAGCAATACTGGTTTATCCCCTGATCTGTACCAATGCTTGTACGGGCGAATCAGCCGGGTGGAGGTGGGTGGTGGCCTGGTAGGGAAACAGTTCTTCGCCGGGGTGTGGTAACGCAGGCTGGTTGACCGTGGAGTCGTCGGCTATGGCTGAGGTAGAGAACGAAGCGAGTGGTCCGCAGTATCGTGCGCGGCGCGAGCTGTCACCGGAGGGGGTGCCGCTAGCGTCTGGCCGGTTGCTGCTGGCGGCGGGTATTGCTGGGCTGGCAGCAGTTGCGTTGCGCGCGCCCTTTGCGACGCGCCTGCCGCTGAGCTGGGACAGCGTGCAGTATGTCCTGGGGGTAATGCGCTACGATATCACCTTGCACCAGCCGCATCCTCCAGGGTACTTCCTGTACGTCCACACCGCCAAGCTACTGCACGGGTTGGGACTATCACCGTCCGCGGCCCTGGTGGTGATGAGTCTTCGTAAGGCTTTTAGAATACTCCAATTTTATTCTTCACCTCCACCTGCCTTTT
>CAYNMY010000202.1:0-4957 GCA_964398275.1 uncultured Armatimonadia bacterium
CCGCCCACGCTCTTCGGCGAGGCGCTGGGCATAGCGCGTGCTCAGGTATTCGGGGTGCAGGTCGTGGGCAATCAGCTCCGGCTTAACGCGCAACACGTCCTGCAAATGCTCGACGCACCACTGGAAATAGTCCAGCGTGTCAGCGTCTTCCAGGTCGCCGATATGCTGGCTCAATAAGGCATTATGCCCGTCACTCAGGCAGAAGGTATTCTTCAGGTGCCCGCCGACCGCCAGCACCCGGCCTAAATCCCGCTTCAGAGTAACGGGGAAGGGCACGTAGCCGCGGGCCCGGCGCATAATGATCGGCCCCAGCTCGGTCGGCCGCACCACCGAATCGTCGCAGCCGATTTCGATCTCCCGGTTGTGTATCAGGAAACCGTCGGCGATGTAGCCGAGGCGACTGTGCGCTTCGTCGTTCCGCGTGGCCAGCGGCTCTTCGCTGAGGTTGCCGCTGGTCATCACCAGCGCCAGCAGCCGCTCATCGGCCAGCAGCAGGTGGTGCAGCGGCGTATACGGCGTCATCACGCCGTGGTACTTGCTGTCCGGCGCGACGGATGGGGCAATGATAGAATTGTACTGGTGTACCAGTACAATAGGACGGATCGGGCCGGTCAGCAACTCCCGGGCCTCGTCGGTGAGGTGGCAATAGCTCTCGATGTCCTCGAGCGCCCTCGACATAATCGCCAGCGGCTTCTCCTCGCGCCCCTTGCGCCGGCGCAGTTCCCGCACCGCGTCGTCGTTAGTGGCATCACAGGCCAGATGGAAGCCCCCCAGGCCCTTGATCGCGATTATCTTCCCCGCCGCCAGCAGCTCAATGGCCTGCCGAATGGCCTCATCACCGGTGCACCGCTCGTCACCGCAGCTCAGCTCCACCTGGGGGCCGCACACCGGGCAAGCGTTGGGCTGGGCGTGGTAGCGGCGGTCGTCAATATCGCCGTATTCGGCCTGACACTGCGGGCACATCTGAAAGGGCCGCATCGTAGTATTAGGCCGGTCGTAGGGCACACTCTCTATGATAGTAAAGCGCGGGCCGCAGTTGGTACAGTTGATAAACGGGTAGCGGTAGCGGCGATCATCGGGAGCCAGCAGTTCGCGCAGACAGTCTTCGCACGTGGCGACGTCGGGTGAGAGCAGGATCATGCCCCCGGCGGCCTCGCGGCTGGGGGTGATGACGAAGTCGGTATCACCGCCGGCCGGAAGCTCGCGGACCGAGATATCCTCAATCCGGGCGATAGGCGGCTTTTCGCGGGGCAGATCACGGACGAATGCCTCGACGTCGGCGGGTGCGCCTTCGGCCTCGATGACCACGCCACCAGTGAAGTTGTGCACGCTGCCGGCAATACTATGCTGCTTTGCCAGCCGGTGAATGAATGGTCGGAAACCGACCCCCTGCACGATCCCGGTGACGGTAATCTCGCGCCTTATGCGCTGACCAGTTTTGAGTGCCGTTGCCTTAGCCATTGGCACAACTGCGCTATCCCCTCGCCAGTCACGCACGAAGTGGAAAACTGCACCGCCTGCGGCTGAAGTTGGCCGCACAGATTCCAGAATCGCTCTACACCAAAAGATACGTGTGGCAGCAGGTCAATCTTGTTGAGAATAACACCATCGCAGTCGCGGAAGGCCACCGGATATTTTTCCGGCTTATCATCGCCTTCCGGAACACTGGAAACTACCAGGCGAAAGTGGACGCCCAACTTGAACGCCGCCGGGCAAACCAGGTTCCCCACATTCTCGATGAGCACCATATCCGTAGCCGCCAGGGAGAGCCTCTCCACAGCTCGGGCAATCATCGGCGCGTTCAGGTGGCACATACCCCCGGTATTGATCTGAAAGGCCTCCGCGCCAGCCTCTTCAATGCGGCGAGCGTCGTTAGCCGTCGCCACATCGCCCTCAATGACTTTGATGGTCACATCATCCAGTGACCTGACCACCTGCTCCAGCACGCTGGTCTTACCACTGCCGGGGCTGCCCATGAAATCAACCGCCAAAATGCCATGCGCATCAAAGAATTCCTGGTTCGCCTGCGCGGCGGCGTCGTTGTCGCCCAGGATATTGGTCATCAGTTCGACCTTCATTGCATTGGTTCCATCTAATGATAAAGCTAATACTGCCTGGTAGTTCCTCTTCTTTGGATGCGTACCCTTCGCACGCACTGCCTCCAGGTCGGGTGAAGGTGTGACAGGCGGGACGCCCGTCCTACCAATTGAGGGACTTGCCGGAGGAGCGCGGCAGGTGGTACAATGCGCCACAGCAGGTGAATATCGCCTATGCACGAGTTCTCTATTGCCCGCAGCATCGCGCGCCAGCTTGCCGAGGTGGCCCAGGAGCACCAGGCCAAGCTCTTGAACGCGACTGTCGCTATCGGCCCGCTGAGCACAGTGGTTCCGGAACTGCTGAGTGAAGCGTGGCCCCGCGTCATCGAGGGCACTGACCTGGAGGGCGCCGCCCTGCGCATTGAGCGGGTGCCGGTTCGTGCCCGCTGTAGGGAGTGCGGTGCTGCGACGGAGGGATACGACCCGTTCGTGAAGTGCCAGGAGTGCGGGAGTCTGAACCTCTCGATAGAGTCGGGCTTTGAGCTTCAGATACTGAGCGCGGAACTGGCCGATTCCGCCGAGGAAGCCGGCAATTCGTAGCCCCACACGCCTACTTCGGCGTCAGCAGCTCCTCGGGCACCTCGCCCCCCGCCACGACCTCTTCGGCCCCCGCCTCGTCCTCAATGGAGATAGACTCATTGCGGTCAATGAGCTGCTTGATGTGCTCGCGGGCTACCTTCTTCTCGGCAAGCCCCAGCGCGATGGCGATTCCGTGGAGAATAGCCTCCGGGCGCGGCGGACAGCCCGGAATGTAATAATCCACCGGCAGGATCGTGTCAGCGCCGCCGACGATATTGTAGCTATCGAACCAGATGCCGCCCCCGCAGGCGCACGACCCGATAGCGATGACCAGTTTCGGGTTGGGCACGGCCTCGTAGAGCCGCTTCACCGCCGGGACGACCTGGCGGGTGACCGGGCCACAGACCAGCAGCACATCGGCGTGCCGCGGCGAGCCCACCAGCTTTATCCCAAAGCGCTCGGCATCATAATACGGCGTGAGCACGTCAATTACCTCAATGTCGCAGCCATTGCAGGCCCCGGTATTGGTATGATAGACCCACAACGACTTGGGGAAGGCCTTGTTACACAGGTTCTTGAAAAAGCCCACTTCATATTCCTCCTGTTACCAGCCGGCAAACCGCCCGCCCGGACTATTCGCTGGACACCTCGACCGGCTCATACAACGGGTCCTGGCCGCCGCGCTTGATCTCGTCATCGCGGTAGCCTGGCTGCATAATCTTGTCCAGCGGCGAGGGGGGCTCGTAGCAGCGCCCGCAGCGCTTGCAGGTCGCCATAAATACCTCGCAGACATGCTCGAGGTCTTCCCGCGCCTTATCCGAAGCCAGCTCGAACTGCTTGGTCATGGTGATAGCATCCTGCGGGCAGACCTCGGCGCAGCGTCCACAGTAGATGCAGCGCTCCCGCAAGCGGGTTATCCGGCGCGTGGTCTGGTCAATATCCTCGATCAGAATGGCGCGGGCGGGGCAAACCGCGGCGCACCCGCCGCAGCCGATGCACCGGTTGACGTCTACCTCGGGATAGCCACGGAAGTCTCCCTCTTCTCCCTCGGGGTCGTGGGGCGCAAACGGATACCTGAGCGTCACTATCCCCGCCGCGAAACATAGTATAGCTTCTTTAAGCTTGCTCAGCACTTTGAGCTAAGACCTCCCTATCGGGCCGGCTACTTAGACTCCCTCAGAGCCAACATTTCATCTTGAGTGTAGACGCGAATGATCCCCGAATTGACGTCGGTAACCTCCATACGGTCGGTGCACGAGAAGCAGGGATCGAAGCTGCCAATATCAATCGGCACGTCGGCCAACGTATCGCCCGTCACCATTGTCGGCACCGACTGGAGGTTGGCGTAGGTGGGGGCGCGCACCCGCCAGCGCTCAGGACGATTCTCCCCGCCAGTAAGCAGCCAGTGGAAGACCTCCCCGCGGGGTGCTTCGACCGCGCTCATCGCCTGGCGCCCTGGCGGGATGTCCTCGTCAATCTCCGCCATTATCGGCCCGTCGGGCATATCCGCCAGGGCTTGCCGGATGATGTTGATCGCATCCAGCGTCTCATCCAAGCGGACCAGCACACGCGCCACATTGTCGCAACTGTCATAGACACACTTCTTGACCTCGAGCCGATCGTAGGCAGCATACGGGTGGTCCACCCGCACGTCAATAGCGATGCCCGAGCCGCGGGCAGTTGGCCCAGCCGCTGCCAATTCCCGCGCCTTCTCCTCGGGTAGCTCCCCGCTACCCTTCAGCCGGGCCATCAGCGTCGGATCGCCGGGAATAGCGTCGCAGAGGGCTTGCCATTCCTGTTCGATTTTGCCGATAACATCGGTGATATCGCCGTAGACTTCCGGCTCGATGTCCCGGCGCACACCGCCAATCAGGTTCATTCCGTAGGGCTTGCGGTTGCCGGTAATTCGCTCACACAGCCACATCAACGGCTCACGCATCCGCCAGGTCTGCATTAGCACCGTATCGAAACCGATGATGTGCCCGGCGATGCCCAGCCACAGCGTGTGACTCTGAATGCGCTCCAGTTCCAGTATTATGGTGCGGATATACTCCGCGCGCTCCGGCACCTCGATGCCCGCGGCACGTTCCACCGCCTGGCAGTAGGAGGTGCTGTGCACGAAGCCGCAGATGCCGCAGATGCGTTCGGCGATGAACGGAATCTGATTGTAGGTCAGCACGCTACAGCCCAGCTTTTCCACGCCGCGGTGATTGTAGAAGCCGCGGTAGTCGGCGCCCACGACGGTCTCGCCCTCGACGAAGATGCGGAAATACTCCGGCTCCTCCAGGACCGGGAAATACGGGCCGATCGGCACCACGCTGGCGCCCTCCGGCGGCTCAGCC
>CAYNMY010000203.1:0-1693 GCA_964398275.1 uncultured Armatimonadia bacterium
CGGCGCTGTCGGCGTCCTGGAATGCTGGATCGGTGGCGGGGAAATGCTGGCCAATATCCCCCAGAGCAGCCGCCCCCAACAGCGCATCGGCGATAGCGTGCAGCACGACGTCAGCGTCGGAATGCCCGGCCAGCCCGCGCTCGTGCGGTACCTGCACACCCCCCAGCATTAAGCGACGCTGCGGGGCCAGCCGGTGCACGTCGTAGCCATGCCCCACGCGCATCTGCCCGGGTCCGGCCACGAGCGCTTGGGCCTGTGCCCAGTCCTCGAGGAGGGTGATCTTGAAGTTGCCGGGGTCGTCCTCCACGACCGTTACCTTACCGCCGGCTTGCTCCACCAGCGCCGCATCGTCGGTAGCGGCCCAGCCCTCGGCCAGGGCAACACGGTATGCGCCGATAATCGTAGCAAAGCAGAAGGTTTGCGGAGTGTGGGCCTGCCAGTACTGGCTGCGGTCACCAGTGGCGATGATCTGCTGGTCCTGCCCCACCTGTTTCAGCGTATCGGTGACGCGCCCGGCGGCAATAGCGGCACCGCTTTCTCGGGCCGCAGCGATTGTCCGGGCAACGATCTCAGGGGTGACAAAAGGGCGGGCGCCGTCGTGGATGGCGACTAATTCCGGGGCGTTACCACTGAGCGCCTCCAGTCCGGCCCAGACGGACTCGCAGCGGCTCTTACCTCCGGGAATGACTGCCTCGAGCTTTGCCAGACCGGCTTGCGTGCACAGCGTCTCGGCGAGGTTGCAGTAATCGGCGGGCACGACCAGAACCGCCCGCCCAATCTCCGCCACCTGCTCGAATACCCGCAGTGACCAGAGGAAAAGCGGACGGCTGCCGAGCTGCAGAAAGGCTTTGGGAAGCTCGGCCCCCAGACGCCGGCCTTGCCCTGCGGCGACAATGAGACCCGCGCACTCGGGGGTTAGCGCCTCGCCGCCTGATGTCACTGCTAGCCGTTGCCCCTCTTGCGAGCTGTCCGCTCCTCGGGCAGCTCGGCAAAGATCATCTTGCCGGCGTTGGTTTGCAGTACGCTGGTGACAGTCACCGGTAGGAGTCTGCCCACGGCGGGGCCGCCGTTCTCGACTACGACCATCGTGCCGTCGTCGAGGTAGCCCACGCCCTGGCCGCGCTCCTTGCCTTCTTTGACAATGGTGACGGTCAGTTCTTCGCCGGGGAGGAATACCGGTCTGAGGGAATTGGCCAGTTCGTTCACATTCAGCACCGGCACACCACTGAGTTTGGCGATCTCGTTGACGCTGTAATCGTTAGTGATAATAGCCGCGTTCCTGGCTTTCGCGAGTTTCACCAGCCGCGTGTCCACATCGTCGTAGGGTACTTCTTCGTCGGTGTAGTCCTCGTAGACGGCGACATCAACAGTGCTCATATTCTTGATGGTATTGAGCATGTCCAGGCCGCGGCGTCCCCGCGCCCGCTTGAGGTTGTCACTGGAGTCGGCGATGTGATGAAGCTCACTGAGCACAAAATCGGGTACGAGCAGCGGGCCCTCCAAGAACCGGGTGGCCGCCAGGTCAGCAATTCGCCCATCAATGATCACATTGGTGTCGAGCATCTTGGGGGTACCGTGCCCCCTCATGCCTCCACCGACCATTGAGGGCGCACGACTGAGGCTGGGAAAGACGTAGACACGATGAATCCTCAGCGGAAAAGGAGTGTAAAGAATAGAAAATGGCATATGAAAA
>CAYNMY010000203.1:1703-4950 GCA_964398275.1 uncultured Armatimonadia bacterium
CACGCCGAGCACGCAGGCAAATCTCCGGATGCGCAGACCGAAGCCGCTCATCTCAGCGAAGGGCACCGTCACCAGCAGCGCCACCACCAGGCCCAGTATCACACCAATTGCCCCGGCGGTCTTGTCCACGAACGAGACTCGTTCGAAATAGTTGACCCAGGTGACAATCTTGCGGAAGGCAAACAGGGAGAACAAGAATCCCAGCAACCCACCGACGACGTTGATGCCGATGGTGAACAGCAGGGCATCGCGGCTGGCCGTCTCGAGATGGACCACCGGCAGCAGTTCCTGGGCAATCAGATTCCCGACGATCACTCCGACCAGTACGACCGCGGCTACGAACAACGACCACAAACCTCGTAAGATAATCACAATTCTCCTCCCGGCTATGGTATATGAACATAATCAACATCAACGGCAGAATATGGCTATGAGTAGCCTGAATATCTGATTAATTTGATGAATCTGCCGGCGAAATGGTCTCTGTCGTACACTATTTCGCCACCACTCGCCAAGTCCCTCCCCTCCTGTGACCTTATTATCGCTGCGCGCTTGCCTCTAGATAACGCTTTTCCTGCCCGGATTGTTTCCCGCTCTTAACACTGAGACGCTTACGGGCCACGGCACACCAGCTCTGAGCGTTGAGACCTTTACGCCGCCCAGGCCAGCGGGCCTGCTGAGGATTAGTCGCATTGGCTGAAGCCGCAGTTGTAGCACTTGCGGCAGCCCTCCTCGTGATACAGCACGCCGCCACATTCCGGGCAGGCGCCGGCATGACCGTTGCGCTCGGGGTTGAAGTCAATCCGGAGCTGAGCCGCCTCGGAGAGCGCGGTTCGTTCCAGGGCCTGGGCGAAAGCATCAGCGCACGAGAACACCTTCCCCCCACCTGCCTCCCAGGCCGGCATGTGACAGCTTATGCCCTTAAGCTGTTTGACGATATGCTCGGCGCCGATGCCTGATCTCAGCGCCAGGGAGATCAGTCGAGCCAGGCCCTCGGTCTGCGAGGCCACACAGCCGCCCGCCTTACCCATATTCCCGAATACCTCAAAAGGACCGCGGTCGTCAGAGTTGATGGTCACGTACAGCTTCCCGCAGCCGGTCATCATCGTGCGGGTGACGCCGGTGACCGCCTCCGGGCGCGGGCGGGGCTCTACGGACAGCCCCCGCGCTTGTTCGGTCTTGCCCGTGCTCAGCACCTGGGTTTCCCGGCAGCCGTCGCGGTAGATCGTCACACCCTTGCAGCCCAGCTCGTAGGCCAGCATATACGCCGCCCGTACGTCGCCGACGCTGGCCTCATTCCCCAGGTTAATGGTCTTGGAGACCGCATTATCAGTGTACTTCTGGAAGGCTGCCTGAATCTGGATATGCCACTCAGGGGTGATGTCGTGGGCGGTGCAGAACAGCTCGCGCACGTCGGTGGGGATCTCTTCGATGTCGTCCAAGCTCCCCCGCGCCGCGATCTGCTTCATCAACTCGGGCGAGTGGAAGCCGCGCTCGTGAGCCACTTGCTCGAACAGCGCATTGACCTCGAGCAACTCCTCGCCATCCAGGACGTGGCGCGTGAAGGCGACCGCAAAGAGCGGCTCAATGCCACTGGAAGCGCCGGCGATGATACTGATACTGCCCGTCGGCGCAATGGTCGTCAGTGTGGCATTGCGCAGCACCAGACCATTGCCGTTGGCGCTGTAGATGCTGCGATCCCAGTTGGGAAAGGTCCCCCGCTGCTCAGCCAGTTGTGTCGAGGCCCGCTGCGCCTGCTCGAGGATGAACTTCATTAGCTGTTCCGCGATATCCACCGCCGCCTCGGAATCGTAGCGAATTCCCAGCCGGATCAGCGTGTCGGCAAATCCCATGATCCCCAGACCCACTTTGCGATTGGCCCGGGTATTTTCTGCGATCTCCTCGAGCGGGAATTTGTTCATGTCTATGACGTTGTCAAGGAAACGAACCGCCACCTGAACGATATCCGCCAGTTTCTCCCAGTCTATCTGGCCCGCGCCGATCTCGCCGGTCACCATCCTCGCCAGGTTAATCGAGCCCAGATTACAGGACTCGTAGGGCAACAGCGGCTGCTCGCCGCAAGGGTTGGTGCTCTCGATTTCGCCCAGCTCCGGCGTGGGATTGCTCTCGTTGATCCGGTCAATGAATACCACCCCCGGATCGCCGCACTGCCAAGCGCTGTTGACGATCTCGTCAAAGACCTCCCGGGCTTGCACCGTCTCGACCGCCTCGCCGGTGCGCGGATTGATCAGGTCATAGGAATCATCATCAGCCAGCGCCTGCATGAACTCGTCGGTGGCCGTCACCGAAATGTTGAAGTTGGTCAGCAGGCTCTGATCCGTCTTAATGCGGATGAACTCCATAATGTCCGGATGGTCCACCCGCAGCACCGCCATGTTGGCACCACGCCGGGTCCCGCCCTGCTTGATGGCATCAGTGGCGGCATCGAAGACCCGCATAAAAGAAACCGGGCCCGAGGAGACGCCCCTGGTGGAGCTGACGATGTCCTCTTTGGGGCGCAGCCGGGAGAAGGAAAAGCCCGTACCGCCCCCGCTCTTATGAATCAGCGCGGTGTTCTTTACCGTCTCGAAAATGCTCTCCATCGTGTCTTCGATGGGCAGCACAAAACAGGCGGAAAGCTGCTGGAAGCGGCGCCCGGCATTCATCAAGGTGGGACTGTTAGGCAGAAACTCCAGGCGCGCCATGACCTCGTAGAAGCGTTGCTCCCACTGAGCGACTTCCTCATCGGAGGCACCATAATTGCGCTCGGCGGATGCGATATTCTGAGCCACACGATGAAACAGGTCAGCGGCACCCTCAACCGGCTTGCCTTGATCGTCGCGTATCAGATACCGCCGTTCCAGAACCATTCGCGCACTTGGAGTCAACTCAAGCTGATCATTATTGACTGGCGACTGACCAGAACCCATCGGTTCACCTCGCTGCACAGCGCTGTCCCCCAGTTATGGCGGACCGCCGCTTAAGGCACGGTTTTATCGAGCGGAGTGGAAAGATGCACAGGTTTAGCCCACCAAAGCTGGATAAAGCTACAGTGTACCACGACCTCAAATTCTTGTCAATGGCTTTTTTGCGGGCTTCTCGCCCTCACGCAAGGAAGCCTGACGGCGCCACGACTACCCCTCATGCTTCGTCACCGGAGTCATAGTAGCGGACTACCTTGGCGACCGCCGAAACCACCGTGCCCTCGTCCAGCGCAGCGATCTTCACTCCCTGAGCGCTGCGCCCG
>CAYNMY010000204.1:0-4921 GCA_964398275.1 uncultured Armatimonadia bacterium
ATCAGCGCGATGGTGGTGAATACTTGGAGCTCCGATTAGAGGGACTCGGTGGGAATGAGGCCTATGTCGCTGGGGCCGAGGGCTATGCCCGCAACGATGAATCCGGTTACCGACGGCAGGCGCACCAGCTTGGCCAGCCGTGCCGCGGCAAAGCCTGCCGCCAGGAGCAGACTCAAGGCGAAAATCAAGTTGACCTGACCGGCCTCAAGCATGGCTAGACCACTTCATCCGGCAAGCTGTCCCTACTGCTAATTATCCAGACTGGTCAGGTAAGCTCCCCAAAAAGCTCCTGCGACCTACCCACTATTGCGTCAACTACTGCATTTACGCCTGCCTCCCCGTATTCCAGGGAAGCACTGCCGCGCGGGTCGGTGCCCATCACGCCCACCGGCTCCTCATTCGGGTCCTCGGGCAGGCGGCTCATATCAACGAGGTCGGGCCGCCGCGCCAGCAGTAGCGACGTCTCCCACCTGGCGGCGTGATCACCGGCGTCGGGAATCTGCTCCTCGACCAGTTCGTAGCCGCTGCACGCCCAGGCCCGGGCAGCCGGTGTACGAGGCAGCCCCAGGCTGTACCACTCGACCGCGGCCTGAGCGTGGTGGCGGATCGGGTAGTGCCCGGCGATGAGCGTCATCACCTTGAAACCCAGGCTCTCGACCTGGCGCAGCATATGCACGAGCAGCTCGATGTAGAACCGGTCGGCGTCGTGGAAGCTGCGGCCCATATAACCCGGCGCGAAGTTCTCGGCAGGCAGCCCCATCTTCTCGGCAATCGCGTCGCGGTGGTTAGGGTTGGCCTCCATCAGGTGCGACTCGCGCGGCTCGCCCCAGTATAGTGGGGGAAAGGCCAGCCCGCCGCCCTGCTCGGCACATCTGACCGCCAGCATATCCGCCTTCAGTGTATCATTGCCCACCGCTAGATGCTCGCCGTGCCACTCGACGCCGCCGATGGGCAGATACGCGATCGGACACGCCTCGCGGGCGGCGACTATCTCGTGTGGAAGCATTTCGTTGTAGCGTACCTTACGCATAGATCTTTCTCACTTTCCGTTTAGCGTGGCAGCTTTGCTCTGCTCAGGCGTCGAATTCGTCCATCATCACGATGCGGCCGGTGTCGGCCGATTCTTCGGCGGCGAAACATAAGCGGGTGGTCTCGTATGAGTCGCGCGGCGACGTCATAGGGGGGAGGCCTTCGCTTACCCGGCGCACGATATCTGCGGTCTGGTCGAAGGTATTGTGAAAATAGAAGTGGTCCTGCGGTTCCTCCCAGGTGAGGTCTTCCACCCAGTCGCTCTGGAAGCGCTCGGGCGTTTTGCTGAAGGCCCACCGTTTGATGGTGCGGTCGAAGACCGAGATGCCTGCTGCGCCCTTCGTGCCCACGACGAGATAGCTCAGGGCATGGCCGTCACCTTGCTGCTGGCTGACGACATTCTGGAGGGAGTCGCCCTCGAAAGTAGCCGGTGGGCCTGCAACAAAGCTGAGGTGACTGACGGCTCCGTTGTCGAAGCGATACGTGGTGTGGTAGTTATCACGCACCTTATAGTGGGAAATCACGTTGGGCGCGCAAACACAATAGACACTGCTGAGCTCGGCACCGACCCACCAACGCGGCAGGTCCACGTAATGGCTGAGCTTCTCACCGAACATCCCCCCGGAGCTGCTCTTGCGGTTCCGCCAGGAGCCCCGGGGACGAGACGCACTGGTCGCGTAGTAGCAATGAGTGTTGATGACCTCGCCGAGCAGTCCCTGGTCAATCCACTCTTTGACCTTCGTATAGAGCAGGGAATAGCGCAGTTCGAAGCCTATCTGGAGAAAACCGCCGGTACGCTCCGCCGCCTCGACCATCTCCCGGGCATCGTCGAGCTTTGTGGCCATCGGCTTTTCGCACATGACCGCCTTCCCGGCCTCCAGCGCGGCGACAGTCAGCGGCTTGTGCCCCAGCGTCGAGGCAGTCACGAATACCAGGGGCACGTCGCTGTCGGCCAGGATCTCCGCCACGTCCGTAGTGCCCTCAATGTCGTAGTGCTCGCATACGTCGGCCAGGCATTCTTCGCTGAGGTCGCAGGCGATCACGGCTTCAACGCCGTCAATCTTGTGCAAGTGCTCAATGACGGTGCGGCCCATGCCGCCGGCACCCAGGACGCCAACTTTCATGCTAATTCCTCCGATTTGTGTGATAGTTTCCAGTTATTCGGCTGGCATTACGTAATATCGGATTCGCCTATACTTACTGGGTGGTCGGTACCCCCGGACTGCTCGGAAGCTCCCCCATGCACGGCGACGAATTCCTGCGCCTGCGGCCACGTCAGGATGCCCTCTTTGGCCCCGAAGGTGGACACTACCGAGGCGGCATTGGCGGCGCCGATGCGCATGGCCGCATTGAGTGACAGGCCCTTGTGCAGGCCAACGATGCAACCGGCGGCAAAAGCATCGCCGGCTCCCACCGTCGAAATCACTTCCGTGGGATATGCCGGCATTGTGTAGAACGAGCGTCCGTCGTAGCCCCACGAGCCCTCCGCGCCGACGGTAATGATCACGTTCCGGCAGCCGGCCTCGTTCAGCAGCCGCAGCATCTGCCGCTCATCGGCTGGCCCTCGCTCCGGCGCGACGCCAGTCAGTTTGTACGCCTCGCTGCGGTTGAGGAACATGGCAGTGGTATGCGCGAAGACGTCGGCGAGCTTGTCCATACCCGCCGCCAGTTGGGTACTGCCCGGATTGATCGCCACTTGGATATCGTGCTCCCCGGCGAACGCCGCCAACTCGCGGAACAGTGATGCGCTGGGCCCGTGCATTGAGCCGATGTATAGCCACGCCGCCTCAGCGAGCTGCTCCCAGGGAATATCTTCTGCACATAGCTGGGTAGCTGCGCCGCGGTGTACGAGGATAGTCCGGTCGCCAGTGAAGCCGGTTATGATTACCGAATAGCCGCTGGCATAGTCGTCACACTCAATGAGCAGCGAGGTGTCCACGCCGGATTCTCGCACCGATTTGATGATGCGCTGGCCTATCAGATCCCGGCCGATCCTGCAGAGGGCAGTGGTCTGCAGACCCATTGCCGCACAGGTGGCTGCTGTATTAACCGCTCCGCCACCGGTATCAAGCACAATGCTGTCCACGTTGATCTTCGCGCCGTAGGGCAGCGCCAGGTACTCGTCCTTGTGATGCCGGTCTTCGAAGCCGATGATCTTCGTCTCGTCAATGTTGACGAAGACGTCCTCGGTGGCGCTGCCTACCGTGATGATATCAAACATTGTCTCTCCGCCCGTCGTCTGTACATGCGGGCTGAACGATGCGCTGGCGCAGAAGTCAATTCGCGGCTCGCCAGCTAGTCTCCTCCTGCCCAGCGGCCCGGGAGGAGATTAGTGCCCCTTAGCCGAAATAGCTTACAATAATTCAGCCGGGAGGGGAAGATGGAAATGTCAGAAGCTGATGTGCTGGCGGCGGTTGACCGAAACAGCGACGAGATTGTCCAAACACTCCACGAGTTGGTGCGCATAAACACCGTCAATCCCTACGCCGGCGACGTCGCTCCCGGCGGGGAGGGTGCCGGGCAGGAGTACCTGGCGGCGAAGCTCGAGCCACTCGCCACGCGCATCACCTGGCTGGAGGTACCGCCGGACATCTACACTCGCAGTGGCGTGATCGGGCCGGAGGGGCGCGAATTCGAGGGGCGACCGGTGGTTGTCTCGGAGTTTGAGTTCGGAGGTGAAGGCCCCTGCGTAGTCCTCAACGCGCACATGGACACCGTCGGCGCGGACAATATGGAGATCGAGGCGTTCAGCGGCGAAATTCGCGACGGCAAGCTCTGGGGGCGAGGCGCCAGCGATGACAAAGCCGGTTTGGTCACCATCTACGGCGCGATCAAGTCGCTGCTGGACAGCGGCGCTGCGCTTGAGGGCAGGATAATCTTTCACAGCACCATTGACGAGGAGGCCAACGGCAGCGGCGCGGGTACGCTGGCCTGCATTGACGCCGGCTACACCGGGGATGTGGCAGTTGTCGTGGATGGTCCTGCCGGGCCAATCATCGTGGGCTGCTACGGGTGCTTGACTGCGGACGTCTTTGTCGAAGGCAAGGAGGGTCATGCGGCCTGGGGCGACGGTATCTCGGCGCTGGAGAAGGCCCTGGTGGTCAAAAGACAGATTGATGAATTTGCCGCCGAGCTGGCCGAGAAGTATCCCGGATGTCTGGTCAACATCGGCATATTCGAGTCGGGCAATCTGCCGGCGGTTATCCCCGGCTGGGCGCGGATGTCGCTGAACATCGTCTATCCTACCGAAGAGGCTATTGCCTCGCGCGAGGCGGGCGAAGGCTGGAACGGTAGCCTGATGCGTCGCATCTTCGAGGCGAAAGTGGCGGAAGCTTGCGAGCAGGACGGCTGGCTGGCGCAGCACCCGCCGGAGGTGCGCTGGGTCAAGGACCTCATCCCCTTCACGCAGCCCGAGTCGTTGCCCCTGGCGGTAGATCTGGCCGACGCCTACGAGGAAGTTGCCGGAAAAGTGCTGACCGCGGAGCATCTCAATGCCTGGACCGAGTCGGCGTACCTGCAGGCGCTGGCGGGGATGGATACCGTCAACTTCGCGCCCGGCGAGCCGGGCCAGGCGCACGGCCCGCACGAGTATGTGGACATCCAGACGGTGCTTGACTACACCAAGGCGCTAGCGCTGTATCTGTACCGGGTTTTGTCCGTATCCTAAGCTCGTGGCACCAAGTGGAATCATTTGGCGTTTCTGATCAGACGGACGAAGGAGGGGCCCCTATGAATACATCAGGTAAGCCGCGATCTGCTTCGCGGACGCTAAGACTGCTATCATTGATGGCAGTTTGGGCGCTTATGACATATATTACGGTTTTGCACCAGAAAACGGGTGGTGGTCCGGAAGGCGCGCCGACCGTCCACACGCTGTGTCCTATGGGGGGTG
>CAYNMY010000205.1:0-4912 GCA_964398275.1 uncultured Armatimonadia bacterium
AATGGTGTTGCGTCCTTCTCCATCAACTACCGCCTCTCGGGAGTGGCGACATATCCCGCCGCGGTGGACGACTGCCTCCGCGCGGTGCGCTGGATCCGCAGCCACGCCGCGGAATTCAACATTGACATTGACCGCATGGGCGTCGAAGGCGGCTCAGCGGGTGGCCACCTGTCGCTAATGATGGCCCTGATGGAGCCGGGACCGGACGAACTGGATTCCGCGGGTCAGCCCCTCAGCAACTGGTTTCGCTGCGTCTATGCCAAGAACGGCCCGGCTGATTTCACCCAGGCCGAGATGGGCTCCGAGCCGGCGCTCAAGACATTTATGGGCGGCGAGTACGCCGACCTGCCCGACGCCTACCGCGAGGCCTCGCCGATTACCTACGTCTCCGCCGACGACCCGGCCGTGCTGATGATCCACGGCACCGAGGACCGCACTGTCCCCTACTCTCAGTCCGTCTCGCTGAAACAGGCTCTGGAGCAGGTGGGGGTGTACGCGGAGCTGATCACTATCGAGGGCGCCGGTCACGGTCTAAAGGGCGGCGACCGCGAGCAGGTACGGGCTGCCCTCGACCGCGCCCAGCAGTTTATGCTCGACCATCTGCTGGCAGACTAGCTAAGCCGTCCGGTAGGACAGGCGTCTCGCCTGTCGCTCTGTCTTCATACTGTGGGAGGGCCAGCATTGGAAGCTTCGCAATGCGAAGCTTCCCGCGACAGGCCCCTCCGCAAACCTTATGGTGTTACGACGTCGGAGGGGCCGTGTCGAGCGCAGCGAGGCCGGCCCGCAAGCTACAAGCGATATTGTGCTCACCCACGGCACGCATGCCTGGTGTCACTTTGTCCAAGGGTGCCCGCCCCTGGATCCCCAGGCGCAGACCCTATTCAGCTACGATAAAGTCTCCGGTTTCCTCCTGCCAGGCACGAAGCTCATCGCGCAGGTGCTGCTCCACGTCGGCCAGCGCCGGAGCCCCACTCAGGTTAGTCAATTCCCCCGGGTCCTCCTGGAGGTCATAGAGCTCGCGCGTGCCGTCTTCGCTCCACTTGTACTTATACCGCTCGCCTATCGCCGCCCGCTGCAGCCAGGCGACGCAGCAATTACCGTTGTACTCGGAGAAGACTACCTCAGGCCCGTCGGCCTCGGGGTCATCAATAAAGCGGCGCAGCGACCGGCCCTGCATCCGCTCGGGCACATCAAGGTCCAGGTAGTCCAGCATCGTCGGCGCGATATCCACGTGCCCGCACAACTGCCGCCGCCGCCCCTGGTCACCTTCGGGCGTCCGGATAATCAGCGGCAGGTGGATTGATTCTTCGTAACAGACCATCTTCTGGAAGTAGCTGTGCGCGCCAAGCTGCTCGCCGTGGTCGGGATGAAAGACCACCAAGGTATCATCGCCGTCAGAGCGCTCGTCGAGCGCATCGAGCACCATCCCGATACAGCGGTCTACCAGCGTGACCGCCCCGAAATACGCCGCCCACGTCTCCCGCCACTGCGCCTCGCTCCGGTCAATGCCAAGCTGGCCGGGAGTGTGCTGCATGTGCATCGGCGCCTTATCCGCGTTCGAGGCACCGATATTCAGCGGTAGCGGGATCTCATTCGGGTCGTACATCGAGTAGTACGGCTCGGGGATCACTATCGGCGGATGCGGGAACCAGAAGAACGAGAACAGCGCAAAGGGCTCGCCTTCCGGCGTATTCTCCAAGAAATCAATGGCCTGCCTCGCCCCATAGTAGTCCATCTGCTCTTCGAACGGCAACGGATGCAGACCCGGATTGGGCGCCGAGTACAACTGCGTCTTGAACTCGCCCGAGGCCACCTTTGTGGAACACGCAACCTGGTGGTTGCGCTTGTTATATGACTCCAGATTGTTGTCACGCAGATACCGGGAGTAGTGTGATTTCGTGCGATAGACATCCCACTCAAAGCGCTCCGGCTTGCGAGGAATGCTCTGCACATGATCAACGCCGACGTGGGCCATACGATAACCGGCCTCGTGCAGGATATCGTCTATGAGTACCTCGTCATCGTTCAGCTCGTGCGCGGTCTTCCCCTCTATTACGTCTGGCCGCTGCGAGAAGCCGTTTACCAGCGAGCCGCAGCTATGCGGGTAGCGGCCGGTATGCAGGCAAGCCCGCGTCGGCCCGCACAGCGGGCAGGCCCCGTAGTGCCGCTCAAAGGTCACCCCCTGCGCCACCAGCCGGTCCAGGTTCGGCGTCTGTATCGGCAGGTCGCTGAGCGCGCCTACCGCATCGTAGCGATGTTGATCAGTCATGAGCCACAGCAAGTTCTTAGCCATCAGTCTTCCTACCTCGATAGTGTGAACGTTGAGAACATGTCCGCACGGGAAGTCTCACATCTCGACAGCGCCGGTGACGGAAGTCACGGGGTCACGACCAAGCGCAACTCCGGTCCCGGTCCCTGGGCAGCGAGCACAAAGGCTTCGGGCGCTTCGTCGAGGCTGAAGGTCCGGACGGGTATCGCGCTCAGGTCCACCTGCCCGCTGGCGATCAGCTCCACCGCAGTCTCCAGCGTATTCAGCGAGCGGCGCGAGAAGGTTATGCTTATCTGGTTACGGCGGGCACGCCCACAGTCAAAGCAGACTTCCGGCAGCTCGGGAATGCCCACCACGATGACGCGCCCGTTGGGCCGCACCAAGTCAAGCGCCTGGCCCAGCGCCGCATTGTCACCCGAGCACTCAAAGACCACGTGCCGCTCAGACCCGGCCCCTAGCAGCTCACCGACGCTCGCCGCAGTGACTTGCGCGCCTATCTTCTCGGCGAATTCCCGCCGCTCCGGGACCGGCTCGACCACGTAAAACGTCTCAATGCCCTGCACCTGCGCCGCCAGCATCGTTGAAATCCCCACCATTCCCGCGCCGAGGATCGCAACTGTCTCATTACCGCAAAGCTGGGCCAACCGGACCGCGTGAATACCCACGCCCAGCGGCTCGGTCAGCGCGCCCTCGATGTCGCTGACATCGTCAGGGAGCGCTGCCACACTGTAATCCGGACAGGTGATATATTCTGCCATCGCGCCATCGCGCGGTGGGTAGCTGGGAAACACGATATTGCGACATAGATTCTGAAGGCCCTCCCGACACATATCGCACTTGCCGCAGTGCCAACTGGGCTCCACCGCCACCCTCGTGCCTACCGCCGGCGCATCGGCACATTCTCCCAGTGCTGCAATCTCGCCGGAAAACTCATGCCCCTGACTCATCGGCCCCGGCGGATACACCCCGCCACCGGCACAGCCGTTCTGGTATATCGCGATATCGGACGCACAAATCGCCACAGCCCGCACACGCACCAGCACCTCATGCGCTTCGGGCTGGGGGGCAGGCACCTCCACCACGCGCGTATCCCTTGCGCCAAAAAGCTTCGCAGCTTTGATCTCGTGTCACCTCCTCAGGAGGAGAGCCGCACTCTTTCAGTAGCACCGGTAGGACAGGCGTCCCGCCTGTCCCTCGGATCAACGACCAAACGCCGGTCGTACGAAGACATTCTCCGCTAGCGGGTCCCGTTTAGCCTCGCGACTTGCCCCCGGAGATGTTGACCACGGTGCCGGTGATGTAGCTGGCCATATCCGACGCCAGGAAACAGACCACGTCAGCCACTTCGTCCAGCCGGCCCACCCGGCCCAGGGGAACGGCTACCTTCTCGTAGGATTCTCTGAGCTGCTCGACCGTGATTCCCCGGGTATAAGCGAGCGCCCGCTCATACTCCGGACTACGCAGCGCGGTTGGTTCCAGGATAGCCGGCGCGACGCCGACCACCCTAATACTATACTTGCCCAACTCCTTAGCCCAGGACCGAGTATAAGCGTATAGCGCGCCTTTCGTGCCGGCATACGCACTCTGCCCCTGAGAACCCTCCAGACCAGACTCGGAAGCCATATTGATGATGACTCCACCTTCGCCTCGGCCTATCATCTCACGAGCGACAGCCTGGGCGCATAGGAAGGCCCCTTTTTGATTGACGGCTACCGTCTTATCGAATACTGCCTCGTCCAGCTCTACTTCGCCCTGCGGGTCAACCAATAGGCGGGGGATGAGTATCCCGGCATTATTCACTATAATATCTACCTTCGTATGCTCCTCTACAGTCCGCCTAACCATTGCCGTGACGCTGTCCAAACTCGTGACGTCAGTTTCAACGAAGAGATGTGCTCCCTCGCGATTCAGCGCCTTAAGCTCCTGTACCGTACTCTCGCCGGATTCAACGTCAAGGTCAGCAACAGTTACGCTGACCCCTTCCTGGGCGAACGCCGTGCAAATGCTCTTCCCGATGCCCGCTGCCCCGCCGGTAACTACTGCGCTCTTTCCTGTCAAGTTGAGTCGTGACATTCGTCATCGCCTCCTTCAGCGAAGGCCCTGTTGCTGCTCTCGAGCCTGGAGGGAACTCCTTGGGCTATGTTGCGAAAGCCGTACTCTTCGCGGAATCGGTGGGACAGGCGAGACGCCTGTCCTACTGAGACTGGCGCCACCGCGACCACAGAGGGACGCTCAGCCGGCTCAGACCCAGCGCGCCAGCCAATTTCAGGGCATCTCCCGCCAGGAAAGGCAAGACACCCACGCCAATTGCCGCCGACCAGCTCAGGCCGGTGGTCATCACCAGGCCGACAACGCCACACCCGTATATTATCGCCGTGGCCGCCACCATCCCCAGCGCCACCTGCCCGATCCGAAATCCGCCCCGCGCCGCCAGGCCCACGACCATCGCTGCGGGCACGAAGCCGATAATGTAGCCCAGCGTCGGCCCCATCAGTGTCACGCCGCCGGCGAACACCGATGCGCCCAGCAATCCGGCGCAAATCCACAGCACCTGGCTGGCCGCGCCGCCGGCTATCCCCAGAGTAGCTCCGCCCAGGAGAACCACGCCGGTTTGCAGGGTGACCGGGCCCGGGGTAAACGGCC
>CAYNMY010000206.1:0-4911 GCA_964398275.1 uncultured Armatimonadia bacterium
CGGCGGGATTGGTCAGCGGCCCCAGTAGGTTGAAGACCGTGCGAATGCCCATCTCCCGGCGGGGGCCAATGGCGTACTTCATCGCCGGATGCAAACTGGGGGCAAACAGGAAGCCGAAGCCGATCTCATCAAGACATCGCCCCACTGCCTCCGCGTCCAGGTCAATATTGACGCCCAGCGCCACGAGCACGTCGGCGCTGCCGCAGGCGCTGGAGACCGAGCGATTACCGTGCTTGGCGATGGGAATGCCGGCAGCCGCCGCAACCAGCGCCGCCCCGGTGGATATGTTGAAGGTATCCAGCGCATCGCCCCCGGTGCCACAGGTGTCTACCACGTCGGCCCGCTGGGTTTTGATGGGCACGCAGTGGCGACGCATGGTGCGGGCAAAGCCACAGATCTCTTGGGGAGTCTCGCTCTTCATTCGCAGCGCCATCAGCAAGGCGCCGATCTGCGCATCGGTCGCCTCCCCGCTCATGATGTAGCTGAGAACACTCTCACCTTCACTCGCGGTGAGGTCTTCGCGGCGAGACAGCTTTTCCAGTGTAGCGGATAACATTCTTTCTCACTCCGTTTCTCAAGGTCCTTCACGGTGCAGCGCTGAGCCGCTGCGCGGATGCCTTACCAGTCGTCAACTTCAGGAAATTTGCCAGCAGATCCAGGCCGACCTCGGTCATCACCGACTCGGGGTGGAACTGAACCCCCTCCACAAAGTACTCCTTGTGCCGGAGGCCCATTATTTCGCCCTGGTCCGTCTCGGCAGTGACTTCGAGGCAGTCTGGCACGGTCGGCCGTTGGACAATCAGCGAGTGGTAGCGGACTGCTTCGAATGGGTTGGGCAGACCGACGAAGATGGCGGCTCCATCGTGATGGATAAGCGAAGTCTTGCCGTGCATCAGCCGGCCCGCCCGATCCACGGTCGCGCCGAACACCTCCGCTATCGCCTGATGGCCCAGGCAAACGCCCAGGATCGGTATCCGTCCGGCGACCGCCTCAATCAGCTCGCACGAAATGCCCGCATCGCCGGGCCGGCCCGGGCCGGGTGAGATGACGATGCGCTCCGGCTGCATCTGCTGAATCTCGGCAGTGGTGATCTTATCGTTGCGGTAGACTTCAACCGGGTCACCCAGGTATGCCAGATACTGGTAGAGGTTGTAGGTAAAGGAATCGTAGTTGTCTATCAGGATGGTCATAGCAACCCCTTCTCGGCCAGTCGCAGAGCGTCCAGCAGGGCTCCGGCTTTGGCCATGGTCTCGTCGTATTCGGCATCGGGGTCCGAGTCAGCGACGATTCCGCTGCCGACCTGTAGATAGGCCGTATCGCCCTTGACCACGAAGGTGCGCAGCGTAATGCAGGTGTCCATCGCTCCCGAGAAGCTGAAGTAGCCGATCGCCCCACCGTACGGCCCACGCTTGACCGGCTCAAGCTCCTCGATAATCTCCATCGCCCGGATCTTGGGAGCCCCGCTGACCGTACCGGCCGGGAAGGCCGCCTGGAGCACGTCGAACTGATCCTTGTCATCCCGGAGCTTGCCCCGCACGTTACTGACGATGTGCATCACGTGCGAGTAGCGCTCCACGGCCATCAGCTCATCAACCTCGACGCTCCCTGGCTCGCAGACCCGCCCGATGTCGTTGCGATGCAGGTCCACCAGCATAATGTGCTCAGCACGTTCCTTCTCGTCGGCGAGCAATTCGCTCTCCAGACGCTGGTCGTCGGCCTGCGTAGCCCCGCGCCGCCGCGTTCCGGCAATCGGCCGGGTGACCACCTCTCCCCTATCCTCAGTGACCAGCACTTCCGGCGACGCGCCAATGATCTTGAGGTCCTCGAAACTGAGGTAAAACATATAGGGCGAGGGATTGATCGCGCGCAGTGCCCGATACAGGTCGAAGCTGTCCACGCTAATCTTCGCGCTCATCCTGTGTGCCAGCACCACCTGGATGATGTCGCCGGCTGCAATGTACTCTTTGGCCTGCGCCAGAGCCGCGCGATGCTCCGCCCGCGTCATCGTTGATTGCAGGGCCGAGGGGTCGTCAGGAATCCCACCCTTGATCGCCGGCTGAGGTGGGTGCCCAACCGGTTGACGCAGCTTGTCAATCACTGCCTCAATCCGCTCGGTAGCTCCCCAGTAAGCAGCCTGCGGATCACCGTCAATATGGGCGTTGGCCAGCACGCGCACGCGGTTGAGCACGTGGTCGAATACCACGATCGTGTCGGTGAACATAAAGTAGCAGTCGGGCAGGTCCAGGTCATCACGGTTGGTGTCCGGGAGCTCCTCGAAAAAGCGGACCATATCGTAGCCGATATAGCCGACCGCGCCCCCAGCAAACCGTTCCCACTCCGGCAGCGGTACGTACTGGTACCCAGCCAGCAGTTCACGGAGCTTGTCCAGCGGACTTTCGCCGGCACGCAGCGTCTCGGTCTTTTCGGTGCCGTTGGTGAGGGTAACCACCTGGTTGCCCTTGCTGCGGAACAGCCGGTACGGCTGAGTAGCCAGGTACGAGTAGCGCGCGATGTTTTCGCCGCCGGTTACGCTCTCCAGCAAAAACGCGTAGCCGCCGTTAGCCTCGCGCAGTTTGAGGAACGCCGAGATGGGCGTCTCCAGGTCCGCGACTATCTCGCGATAGACGGGGACGAGTTTGCCGTGCTCGGCGCGCTGGATAAACTCAGTTAAGTCAGGAGTATACATGGTCATCGGACCTTTCGCACATCAAGTTGGGCCGGCCAAAAGCCAGGCCGTCGGTACGACAGGCGTCCATCGGGGTGAGCCTGTCGAATCCCCGCCTGTCGCCATCTGTCCAGGAGCACCGCGGGCAGGCTCCTGACTGCATTGTTCGACGTACCATTGCCTGCATAGTTTCCGCGGCCATGTTATCACCTCCCGAACTGCTGCGTAGCGGCGCTCTGGCGCTGGGCGGGTCCGTCGGCTTCTGATCGGGTGGCCGAGGCGATCTCCCTCGCCCTTTCCGCCACTCTCCAGTGACGGCTGGCTCTCCGATTCCACTCAGCGCCCTGACGAAAAAAATGGCGAGCTGCGCTTTTTGCGCTGGCCCGCCATCAAAAACAAAATCGCGGGCCGAGTTCTGGGTGAACTGACCCGCGTCTTTTCCTGTCTACTTGTGCTTAACTGCTGACACGCGCTAGGGTCAGTTCACTAGGTGAACCAATACCACCAGCTAAACCAAACTCGGCCCGGCGTGTCAGATTTCATCTGCTCCATAGTATAACGATTCCTGCTGACATTGTCAAGGGGCGCTGCGGGATTGGCCCACGACCAGTGGATAGATAGGGACTGTTGGAGCGATCGAAGAGACTTCCAATGAGTAAGCAGCCAAATAGGAGCTGTTGCCCGAAACAACCAGGCGGAGCTGGTCAGGGGAAGGATTTATCCCGCTTGGCCATAATATATATGTTTGCGGAGGCACAACGATATGCCGATTGAGCTAAAGATTTGCGGGCTGACAACGCTGCCCGACATGCGCGTGAGTGAAAACATCGGCGCTGATTACGTCGGGATGGTCGTCGAGGTGCCCTACTCGCGCCGCAAGATCAGCCGCTGGACGGCGCACTACCTGTGCCGGGCGGCGCGGGCCCAGCCGGTACTGGTCGTCGCAACCCATCCGGTGGACGAGCTTATCGAGATCGCGCGCCTCTGCCGGCCCTACGCGCTCCAGATACATGGGGAAGAATCACCACAGGAAATGGCACGTCTGGTTGAAGAACTCTCGCCGGACATCGAAATCTGGCGAGGCCTCGATGTTGCACCCGCTGGCCAAGACCAGCCCCGATCTGTCGGCGAGAGCCTCGCGCTCATTGACGAGCTTGCCCAGATTGGCGTAGGTCGCATTGTGCTCGATACCCGTGTGAAGGGTGAGATGGGCGGCACCGGCGTCACCGGTGACTGGCCGACTGCTGCCCAGATAATTGTCGCAAGCGCACTGCCCGTAATGCTCGCTGGCGGACTGGGGCCGGACAACATCGTAGAAGCAATTCGAGCGACCGGCGCGACCGGCGTAGATATGGCGACGGGCGTCGAACGCACCGCCGGGCGTAAAGACCCCCGCAAACTCCATGCGCTGGCCGCGGCCTTGCGCCAATTCTCGACGAATTCAGGAAACGCTTGACGCCATTATAACTTCCAGAAGGTCCAGGACCTATGCTCCGTCGAGTCAGCCCTACCGAAGGCATTCAGCAGAAATTCCCCGAGTGGGTCGTGTTGGTCACCGCCCGTGACAAAGAGGGCAAGCCCAACGTGATGCCCGCCGGTTGGTGCATGTGCACTTCGGGCGAGCCGCCCATGATGGCCGTCACCATAAAGCCAAGCCGATATACCCACGACTGCATCGAGCAAACCGGCGAGTTCGCACTGGCCTGGGCGGGCGAAGGCCAGGCCGACCTTATCCTGTACACCGGCTCGTGCTCCGGGCGGGACACGAGCAAGTTCGAGGAGGGCGACATTCCGTATGTAGACGCAGAGGAGATCGGCGCACCGCTGATTGTGGGCTGCCACGCCTACCTGGAGTGCAAGCTGGCTGGCCAAATGACCACCGGCGACCACACCCTCTTTGTCGGTGAAGTCGTCGCCGCGCACGTACCCGATCCGCCCGTTGCCAAGGTGGACAACTTCAACGGGGAATTCGTTGTGGCGCTGCCGAAAGGAAACTGAAGAGGACTGCGCCTGCCCCGCGATTACCTCACCGTTAGTCCAGCTAGTCACGTCTGCTGCAATTCAACTCATTGCTGGCGTCATCGGGCCACACCCACCACCGCCATCTGTGGGACCGCCGACGCGAGCTCGGCTACTGAACCTCGAGATATGTCCCCCCGTAGTAGTCCCTGGCGCCGACCTCACCTTCTGCATTCATCCGCCCCACGGCCACGCGCGCATCGGTGCGCAAACCCTCCACCTCGCCC
>CAYNMY010000207.1:0-4906 GCA_964398275.1 uncultured Armatimonadia bacterium
CGAGAGTCAGCCGGTATTCCGACATTCTTCAAGACAGAATATGAGCAGCGTATCGGCGAGTACCAGTAGGATAGGACTGCGGCAGCACGACTGGCGATTCCTGGCGCAAAGGGAATAGCGGCCGGGAAAGACGAGTAACCCATGGCTACTGTGAACGTCACTTTCGAGGATTATGGGATAGTGGCGTCAGCCGAGACCGGCGAGACGATTCTCGAGGTCGCCAATCGCGAGGGGGTGGGGCTGACCAGCTACTGTGGTGGACGGGGTGTATGCAACCGATGTCAAGTAGTAATAACCTCCGGTGTGGTGCAGCCCAAGGACTCTGCGCGCTGGGATGAGCAGGCTACCGAGGACGGCAAGGGCCGCCGTGTCCTGGCGTGTCAATCAGTAATTACAGAAGAGATAGTCGTCGAGGTTCCGGTGGCCAGTCGCGGTGAGTACTTTACTATTCGGGAAGTAGAGCCGCTCGCGGGAAAGCTAGTAGATTTGGCGCGGTTCCCCCCTCTGGGGCCAGTCACGCGGCAGCTTATTCTGCAACTTCCCCGGCCCTCGCGCGAAGACACGGTCACCGACCTGGACCGAGTGAGAACAGGTTTGCTGGCTGCAGATGCTGACCTGGCCCCGGTTACAGTTGACCTCGCTCTGCTTCGTGAGCTACCGGCTGCACTGCGGCAAAACGACTTTCACGTGGCGGTGGCGGTAACCGATGTCGGGCCCACGCGGCGGATAAGCACGATCCGATCCGCCAGCGCGGGGCGACGGTCTTTGGGCTTGGCCATTGACGTGGGCACCAGCAACGTCGTCGTTCAGCTCGTAGACCTGCACACGGGTCGGGTTCGTGGCGGGGCAATGCGCCGCAACGGTCAAATCGCCTACGGCGAGGATGTCATCAGCCGTATCGTCTGGACGCAGCAGCACGACGGTGCCCTGACCCAGATGTACCAGGCCATAAGAGATACGCTTAACGATATCCTGGGTTCGCTGTACGAGCGGAATGATGTCACGCCCCAAGAGGTCATTGCGGTTGGCGTAGCGGGAAACGCTACGATGATGAACTTCTTGCTGCAAATTGATGCTACCCCGATCCGGCGGACTCCGCATACTCCGCCTGCAAGCACCTTGCCGGTGTTCGAAGCGGGACAACTCGGGCTGAATGTCCACCCCCGGGCCGGCGTGTTCTGCCATGCCGCGAGCAGCGGCTTCGTAGGCGGAGATATCACCGCGGGCGTTTTGGCCACGGGCATGCACAAGGCCAGTGAACTATGCCTGCTGATTGATGTGGGCACTAATGGCGAAATCGTCATTGGCAACCAGGACTGGCTGATGTGCGCGTCCTGCTCGGCGGGGCCGGCTTTTGAAGGCGTTGGCGTAGACGCGGCGATGCCGGCGACTGCCGGGGCTATCACCAGGTTGCGCTACGATCCCGACGAGGATACCTTCGACTACCAGACCATTGATGACGAGCAGCCTCGGGGCCTGTGTGGCACGGGGCTGGTCGAGATGCTGGCGACGTTGGTCGAGGGCAAGGCGATTGACCGCAGCGGCCAGATAAACGCCAGTTTTGGCTTTGATCGGGTCCAGCAGTGTGACTACGAGTCTGAATTCGTGCTGCTATGGCCGGAGCAGTCGGCAACGGGTGAGGCAATCACCATCCGCCAGCACGATATTGACAACCTGCTGCGTTCCAAAGCTGCGGTGCTGGCCGGTATTACGGTGATGCTGGAGAATCTGGGGCTGACTGCGGCGGATGTGGAAATAATGTATCTGGCGGGCGCGTTTGGCGCCGGTCTGGATGTGGACAGTGCGGTAGCTATCGGTCTGCTGCCCGATGTGGCGCGCGAGCGCATTCAGGTGGTGGGCAACAGTGCGCTGGCCGGCGCCTATCTTGCCCTGATGTCGGGACGGGCGCGCCAGGAGGCCAACGACATCACCGCTTCGGTCACCTACCTGGACTTGAGCACTGACGCCCGCTTTATGGACGAATTCATCGCCAGCGACTTCATCCCCCATACCGACCTGTCGCGATTCCCTTCGATACAGACGTGAAAAGGAGCGGAGACGATGCCCTTCACAGTTCCGAAAGAACGATGGACCGCCGAGGTACAGACTGCCACTATCGGGGCTACGCAGGCCGACGGCGGCACGCGCACCTCGACAGTGACCATCGGCGGCGATCAAAGCCTGCCATTCCTGCATTTTGAAGGCCAGACGCCCCACCCGCCGGTCATCGCCATAGAGGTGCTGGACGAAGCCCCCAGCGGCTGGCCGGATGCCCTGGCGGAGTATTACCGGGATGTCTGGGATGACCCGGCCGCGTGGGCGCAGAAGGCTGTTGATGAATTTGGCGCGGATCTGATCTGTCTGCGCTTGGTTAGCGCCGAGCCCGAAGGTACTGACGCTTCCGCTGACGACTGCGCGGCTACTATCACCTCCGTGCTGGAGGCGGTAGGCGTGCCGCTGATAATCTGGGGCTGCGGCGATGACGACAAGGACAATGCCATAATGCCGTTCTGCAGTGAGGCGGCGGCAGGTGAGCGTGTCGTGCTCGGCTCGGCTACGGAGGACAATTACAAGACTATCTGCGCCTCGGCGCTGGCCGATGGCCACCTGATAATCAATCAATCGCCCCTGGACATCAACATTCAAAAGCAGGTCAGTATCCTGGTTACCGATATGGGCATGAGTACCGACAATATCATTCTCTACCAGACGACCGGGGGCCTGGGCTACGGCGTTGAATACGCCTACTCGATTATCGAGCGCACTCGTCTAGCTGCGCTGGGCGGTGATAAGATGCTGCAAATGCCCATGCTCTCTATTGTCGGCTCAGAGGCGTGGCGAGTTAAGGAGGCCTGGCAGTCGGAAGAAGAAGCGCCGGAATGGGGCCCGTTGGAGAAGCGCGGAATAATCTGGGAAGCGGCCACGGCCACATTTTTCCTGCACGCCGGTTCACACCTGTTGGTGATGTGGCACCCGGAGGCAGTGAACCACGTTCGCCAGCACATTGATGAGCTACTCTCAGTTCCGGAGACTTGATTGCTATTTCTAGGCGCATTCGACGACCAAGTAGGGAGGATTGCTAATGCTTATCATTGGCGAGCGCATCAACGGAATGTTCACGGACGTAAAGAAGGCCATCCAGGCCCAGGACCCTGCGCCGATTGTTGACCTGGCCCGCCGCCAGGTGGCTGCCGGTGCCAACGTGCTGGATATCAACGTCGGCCCGGCGTCTCGAGACAAGCTTGGGGCTATGCAGTGGCTGGTGGGAGTCGTCAGGGAGGCTGTTGATGTGCCGCTTTGCATTGACACTCCCAATGCCGAGGTGATGCGGGTCGGTCTGGAAGCTGCCGGGGGCAACGCTATCATCAATTCAACTACCGGCGAGGAAGAACGGATGGAGGCGACCTTGCCGCTGGCCGCGGAGTTCAACTGTCCGATTATTGGGCTGACCATTGACGCCGACGGTGTACCGCGGGACGCTACTGGCCGCATGGAGATAGCTCTGCGGCTACTGATGGCCTGCATGGAGAAGGGTATCAGCGCGACCGATCTGTACGTAGACGCAGTTATCCTGCCCGTAAATGCACTGCAGCAGGTGCCGATACAGGTTCTGGAGGCGATTGGGATGTGTAAGAGCCTGTCCGATCCGCCTCCCCAGACCATTCTCGGCCTGAGCAACGTTTCTCAGGGCACAATGCATCGTGAACTAATTAACCGTACCTACCTGGTTATGGCAGTGGCGAATGGTCTGGATGCAGCCATCGTGGATCCTCTTGACGACGAGCTAATGGACGCTGTGATCGCCGCCGAGGTGCTCTTGAACCGCAACGTTTACTGTGATGACTTCGTTAAGGCCTACCGCAGGTAGGCATGGGAGATCGCACTTGAGAGGTGATGCAGTGGCATGATCTCGGTGCAAATTCTGCATACCGAAGGTCACTTCTGGCGACGATTGTTCGAATACCTCGACTCAAGGGGTGGTGAGGTAAGCGCAACCCAGCTTCCCAACCAACTGCCCATGATGGTGGACGAGCCCCGTGAGTTCTTATCTGCCTCCGTCGGAGCAGCCGGCATCACCATCGCGGTCAATATTCACCACGATCTGCTGGCCGAGCTGCCGTCGCTGATAGCGGAGCGAGGTGGCCGAGCGCTGGTTGCTCCCCGAGAAGACCCCAACTGGATAAGACCCGGGCTGATATTGCAGACCAGCGGGGCGGCTGACAAGCTGGGGGTGGAATGTTCCTTTCCCGAGCCGTTCTGCTCGCTGGAGCCGGTCACGCCGGCGATCCAGCAGTTTTGCCAGGAATACCAGGTTGGGCGCACGAAACTGGAGCTGGTCATCGAAGATGGCCGGGTGCACGAGGCTCGGTGCGTGTGCAGCACGCCGTGTGGCCTGAGCCAATGGGTGAGTGAGCGGCTGGTAGGCGTCGAGGCCGGAGAAGCGTTGATGGAACGGGCCAAGGTCCTCCACCACAGTCGGCCCTGCCTGGCCAGTATGGCAATGGTACCAGGCATGGATGATACGCTGATGCACAAATCATTGTTTATGTTCCTGGACAGCGTGCGCGAAGCCCTCGCCACTGCAATAACCGCACAGCAGTCCGCCGCAGGTGAGACGCCAGGCGAAGCGCGGTAGCCGGTAAGGGGGGAGTGGGGAAGACGACGGTATCAGCGGGCCTGTGCCTGCTGCTGGCTGAGCAGGGCAGGAGCCCGTGGGCGGTGGATGCTGATCCCAATAACTGCCTCGGTTATGCTCTGGGCTTTCCGCAAGACCTGCTGGCTGATGTCAAGCCGCTGTCGGATATGCGCCAGATGCTGGCGGAACAGGCGGGAAGTTCCGCTGGCCAGGGAGGGATGTTCACACTAAACCCAGATGTGACCGACATCATTGCCGAGTACGAGATCA
>CAYNMY010000208.1:0-4890 GCA_964398275.1 uncultured Armatimonadia bacterium
TTCGGCGACAGCCGCCTGGACATCGCCAACACCGGCTTTCACAACAACGGGCGCAGCCACCTGCGCCTGAGCACCTTGCGCCTGAGCGGGAGCGTTTCCGGATGCACTTTCACGGGCAGCGGCGACTACCCGGTCTATGCGCTGGCGCGTAACTGCTTTCTCCTGGGGGCGGGTAACCACTATACCGGCAACACGCGTCAGGCCGTGGGCGTCGCCTGCGACCGCGACCCCGACTTGCCCTCCTCGCAGACCTGGTATAGCCAGGGTGTGCCTTATGACCTGACCGCGGACGTGGGCGGGACGCTCCTGCGGGTGGCGTCGGGAGCGACCTGGACGCTTCAGCCCGGGGTGGCGATTGCGGGGGGTAGCGTGGCTATTGAAGGGGAGTTGAATGCGCTCGGAACTGCTCTGGAACCGGTAGTCTTCACTACCGCCGCCCAACCGGCCACCAACGGGTCGTGGGACGGCATATACTTCCACCCGGCGGCGCGGGGTACGCTCAGGCATTGCCTCATCAAGCATGCCGACACCGGCGTACTCATCCAGAGCGCCTCGCCCCGCCTGGAGAACTGCATCATCACCGACTGCGCCGACTACGGCCTGTTTGTCTCGGGCACCGCCCAGCCGACCATCTACCGTTCGCAGATCACAGGCAACGACGGCGATGGTGTGCGTATTGCCGGCCAGGCTCGGCCCAACTTTGGTAATCTGTATACCTCCGGGACCGACGACGACGGCCACAACAACTTTACCAACAATGTCGGCTATGATATTCACAATGAGTCGTCCCACAACATCCGCGCCCAGAACAATTGGTGGGGCACCGACGACCTAAACGCCATCGCCGCGCGGATTATTGACGGCGACGACAGTCCCGGCGCCGGCCTGGTCTTTTTCCGGCCGATCATTGCGGCCCAGTCTAACGCCGCGCCGGTGCTCGCCTGGAGTGGACTGGCGGGCAGCCGGCACGACGGGGTTAGCCCCGATGCAGTTGACCCGTACCAGTACGTTGACTTCCGCGTGAAGTATCAGGACAGCGACGGCGATGCGCCCGCCTATATGCGGCTGCACCTGCTCAAGGGGGGCACGGCATACGAGGGCAGCCCCTACAACCTGGTGGTACTGCCCGGCCAGGCGGGGGACTACACCGCGGGTGTCATCTACCACCTGGGCCTGCGCCTGCCCGCCGGCGATGACTACAGCTACTACTTCGCAGCCAGCGACGGTTTCCGGGAGGCGGGAGGCGAGCCGACCAATGCGCATTCGGGGCCGACTGTGGGCACCGGCGGCGCTGGTGTACTCATCAGCAGCGTGACGGCGCAGCAGGCGCCCGCCGGGAACGTCGAGATCCGCTGTCGGATGTTGGCAACGGGCTGGGTAGACATTGAAGTGCTCAACATCGCGGGGCGGCCCGTCGCCCGCGTTGCCACGGGGAGAGAGTTGAACAGTGGTGAGAATATCCTGCTGTGGAACGCGTGCAGCGCCAGGGGTACGAAGGTGCCCACCGGCAGATACTTGATCAGAGTTGCGGCTACAAGCGACATTGGAGTTCGCCAGCAGGTCCTCACGCCGCTGCTGCTGCGCCGGTGAGCGGGCTGGCAGATTCTTTGCCCTTCAGACCTCCAGCGGCAGCGCCCCGTACTCCTGCAATACCCGTGATATGGTGGTCATGCTCCGCTGCCAGCAGTCCTCCGGCATATTCTCGGTGATGCCGACCAGGAAGCGGTCACCCGGGGCGACCGCACGGAGCATCTGGTGGCAGTACGCCTCGATCTCCTCGGAGGGTTGGAGATGCAGCGGCGAGGGGAAGTTCGTCCAGATGATCTTGTCGGCCCAGATCCGCCGAGCGTCTTCGATTTCCAGGTCCCCGTCGGGAAACGCGGAGAATGCTTCGATACAATCGAGCTGGCAGTCGGCCACAGCCTGCGCCATCGCCTTGATGTTGCCATCGAAATGCACGCACATTAGCTTCCCCTTCGCGTGGAGCAGCTCGGCGAACTCATCGTAGCGCGGCACGCAGTACTTCACGAAGCGCTCCAGGCCCATTAGCTCAGTGGTGACGTTGCCGCCGTAGTGGAAAAATGGACAGGGGCTGTTGGCGCAAAGCTCATACTGTTCGCGGCGGCGCTCGGCCAGCAGGTCGTAGAGCTCGAAGAACTCGCGGGGGTGGTCCACCATCTCCAGCGCCCACTGCTCGTGGCCCAGCAGGTAGACCAGCATCTCCATCAGCGGCGAATAGCCCGGACCGCTGGAGACCAGGCCATCTTCGCCCAGGCAATCTGCCGCCTCGAGGTATTTGTCGTAACACGGCTCGTAGACCTCGTCGCGGACCATAAACTCGACGACTTCGTAATCCTCGGGGCGTTTGATGGGGAATTCGCAGCGCAGACTCGTGCCGTAGCCGCCGCCGGTGCGCAGCAGCTCGGTGACCGTGCCGACCGGCGTGTGGTAGGTCTGGCGGATGAAGAGCCGGCCCTCGCGCCATTCGTCGCGCCGCTCGAACTCGACGTGGGGTCGCGTTGTTGTGTAGACCAGCGCGCCATTCTTAAGGGCTAAGCCCTGGTCGCGCAGCCACCGCTCAGTTTCGCCTCTGGGCAGCAGGCCGGAGTAGCAGGTGAACGGGATGCGGTCGGGCATATCACCGTGCAGGGCCGCCATGATTCGTTCGCGAGGAGTCATACGTGGTTCTCCGTAAATGCGGTTATCCCAGAAACATAGTCTGCTCGCGGCTCTGGCCTACTGAAACGATGCTGACCGGCACACCGGCCAGTTCGGCAATTCTCTCGACGTAGGCCTGCGCCCGTGAGGGCAACTGGTCCCACTCGCGCACGTCCCCTAGCGGCTGCTGCCAGCCAGGCAACTCCTCGTAGATCGGCTTGACCTTCTCCAGGTCCTCCGGCCAGGAGGGCACGATGTCGAGCATCACGCCGTCAATCTCGTAGCCGACGCAGACCGGGATCGTCGCCAGGGCGTCAAGTACGTCTAGCTTGGTGACTGCGATCGAGGTGGCACCGTTGAGCATCGCCGCGGTACGCGCCACCACGCCGTCCAACCAGCCGCAGCGGCGGGGACGCCCGGTGGTGGTGCCATACTCGTGGCCGTAATCGCGCAGCAGTTGTCCGGCGTCGCCTTCATCCTCGGTGGGGAGTATGCCGGCGCCCACCCGCGTGGTGTAGGCCTTGCAGACCATAATGACCTCATCAATAGCCGTCGGGCCGATGCCGGTTCCCAAACAGGCGCCACCCGCGATGGGGTGCGAGGAGGTCACGAAGGGGTAGGTGCCACAGTCCAGATCCAGGAACGTTCCCTGCGCGCCCTCGAAGACAATCCGCTTGCCCGCGCGCAGGCTGTCCTGGACGAGACGGTGCCCGTCGGTGGCGTAGTTGCTGACTTCCTGGGCGGCCGGCCAGACCTGCTCGAAGACCTCGTCAACCGTCAGCGGCGGCTGGCCGTACTGGTGCTCGATGATGACGTTTTTGTGCTCGAGTTGCGCGGCAATCAGCTCGCGGAGCCGGTGGGCATCAGTCAGGTCGCGGAAGCGCACTGGGCGGGGCATACGGGCGGCTTTGTCGGTGTAGGCCGGGCCGATGCCGCGCAGCGTCGTGCCAATCCCACCGCGACCGCGGGCCTGCTCAGCCAGCTCCTCGATGCGCTTGTGATAGGGCATAACCACGTGAGCAGTATAGCTGACGCGCAGATTATCGCAGGAAATTCCGCGGGCCTTCAAGCCCTCTATCTCATCGCGCAGGACGAGCGGATCAATGACCGTCCCGCCGGCCATAAGGCAGGTACAATCGGGGTGCAGAATCCCGGAGGGAATCAGGTGCAGCTTGAACTCTTCTCCGCTGACAACGACGGTATGCCCGGCGTTGCTACCGCCCTGGTAGCGAACAACCAGGTCGGCCTGTTCGGCGAGAATATCGGTGATCTTGCCTTTGCCTTCATCACCCCACTGGCCACCGACAACAACGGTGCAAGCCATGCTCGCCACTCCCTTCTCACAAAAAATGGCCCAGGGGTCGCCCCGATGGACCTTGTTGGGCTACAGAACCTCCCTGTACCCAAGTTTTAGTCTATCACATCTGCGGCGCGTTGTCAACTTGCGGATAGCCCGCCAGTCACGTTCTTTGTCTGGGGCTGGTCTAACGCCGGGGACCTTGCGCGCGGGCCTGCTTATTGCTACAATTCTTCCGTTGATGGATTCCTTGGTCAGGTAATACCTGGGAGAACTTGTCGCAGTTGCCGGGAGTGAGTTTTGATGGCGTTTGCGCCCTGTATCGGTCTGGAAGTGCACGTGGAGCTGGATACGGAATCGAAGATGTTCTGCCAGTGCCGCAACGAGTTCGGCGCCGAGCCTAACAGCCGCTGCTGCCCGGTGTGCCTGGGGCTGCCCGGCTCGCTGCCCGTGCCCAACCGCAAGGCGGTCGAGTACGTCATTCGCACCGGCCTGGCACTTGGTTGCCAGGTTGCGGAGCGCTGCCGCTTTGCCCGTAAGAACTACTTCTACCCCGATCTGCCCAAGAACTTCCAGATCAGCCAGTACGAGGAGCCCCTGACCTACGGGGGCCACCTTGACTTGCAGGTCAACGGGCAGCCGACGCGCATCCGCATTCGCCGGGCGCATCTCGAGGAGGATACCGGCAAGAACATCCACCTGCCCGACGGGCGCAGCCTGGTGGACTACAACCGCTGTGGCATCCCGCTAATGGAGGGCGTGACCGAGCCGGACTTCACCAGCCCGGAGCAGTGCCGGGTGTACTTGACCGAGCTGCGGGCGATTTTTCGGTATATTGGAGTCTCTACGGCAAACATGGAAGAGGGCGTGATGCGGGCCGAGCCGACCGGGAATCTGATTGCCGGTTTGGATGAAAGTGATCGCGGGGTCATGAT
>CAYNMY010000209.1:0-4848 GCA_964398275.1 uncultured Armatimonadia bacterium
ATAGGTAGCTTTGGAGTTAAACGGCGGGTCCAGGTAGATGAGGTCCACACTCTCCGCCCCGACGTGGTCCCGCAGTATCTCCAAATTATCCCCAAAATATAGCTTGTTTGGGCAGTTGCTTGTCATAGACTCACCTCACCTGGCGGCGCGCGCCGCCGCAGGCTGCTTTGGGCACGGTTTCAGTTTCTGCAGAGTCGTGGCTGGCAAATCCCCACATTCAGTCTGCGGCCAGCAATCATATCCCCCTCTCCGAGGCTTCGCTAGGAGCCAGTTGGTAGGCCATGTGCCGTTCTTCTCAGGGTTGAGTTTGATCCAGCTCGTCCACTTCAAGTACCCTGGACCCCACCAAATCAGGCCAACCGCACGGTCATCCTCAGCATCGTCATCCTCCGGAGCTGGCAAGCAAGCCACGATTGACTCCCCTTCCCCCAAACTGGGACTCGTCCAGGCCTTGACCGTCTTCTCCTTCTTGCGCCACTTCTCCACTTCCTTGTCAAGGTTGTCGAGGGCAGAGCGCATCTCAGACGGGCGGCGAGGCGCGTATTGCATGGTGGCTCGCTCCTCTGAGCCTTCGTAGCTACCTGGCACCCATCTGGCATAGAGTCCTATGTTGACGGCCGTCATCTCCCCGTGGTTGGCTATCTTTGGCACAAGCCAGTTTTCATCAATAGCTTTCCAGTTCCGTTTCCATTCGTCAGGAATGCTTTCTCCCGTCTTGCTCTTCACGTATTCCTCGACACTCGGAATATCAGTGCTGACGAACAGACCCGCCCGGCCCGCCAGCTCTCCCTCAACCTGTTCCCGCAGCACCTCCGTCTGTTTTTGGGACTCGCTAACTAGTTCCTTCGTCTCTTTCACCTGCTGCTGCGACTTACAGACCAACTCTTTAGTAGCCTCGGCAGTCTTCTTCGCCTCCCACGCGTACCACAGCACACCCACAAGCGTGATGGCCAGCACGAATGTCTGCACGGCCACTCCCCGCGCTGAGGCCTTCTCCTTGCGCCAGACATAGTAATACAGCACAGGCCCAAGCACCCACAATACCACTATTGTCGCGGTTGCGGCTATCCGCTCGGGCACACCTGTCCCCTCCGGGCCAGCAAAGGCCCACCACCCCAGTAGTGCTGCGATGGCAACCAGTATCCACACGAACCAGCCCCACGACCGCAGCACGCATTGCCAGCACCGGCGCATACATGGCTTTGCTCGATTCACCTTCGCAACACCTCCTCGCCCCCAGTCTACGCCTGTGCGCCGATTGCTGTCAATCGCCCCGCCGAGCGAACAAGCGCAGGCGGATGCCCCGTCCCCTCCGGTAGGGGCGCGGCAAGCAGCGCCCCTACGGTTCTCGTTGATTCCCCTATCCCCCATCATTGCAGGCGCGATGCCCTCTCGCGCCTGCCCTCCGCCGTGGCCTCTGGACCTGTTGTTAGACTACCTTGCTGTTGTCTGCCGTCGGCTGCCTCTATCTGCCGTTTTCTGCCTCACTGTGTTTTGAGGCACAAATGGCCGGGAAACTGAGAAGGACTATGTCACCCCCTAGAGAAGTACCAGGATAGCGAATCCAGCACCAGATAGAAAGGGATCAAGCAATGCGAATATTCGGAGATAAAGAAATGACGTATCTGCAAGAGGTAATGGATAGCGGTCTGCTGGGCTGGGCGCATGAGCCTGACTCCCAGACCTACAAGTTCGAAGAGGAGTTTACTGACTCTGTGGGTGCCAGATATGGAATCGCTCGTAACTCGGCGATGACCGGCCTGGCGATGGCGGTCAGCGTTGCTGGTGTAGGTGTGGGCTCGGAAGTCCTCTGCGACAGCATCGTCCATTTCGGAGCCGTGGCAACCGTGTATATGAACGCTATTCCACGGTTCGTAGATGTACGCCGCGATAACTGGTTGATGAACCCCGAATCGCTGCGCGCCAATATCTCCGAGCACAGCAAAGCGGTAATCGTCACGAATCTCTGGGGACAATGTGCGCAGCTAGACGAGATCCGGGCCATCTGCAACGAATATGACCTGTTTATGATCGAAGACTGCGCCCACTCGCTCAAGTCATTCTGGAAGGGCCAGCACAGCGGCACGTATGGCGATATCGGCGTATTCAGCTTCCAGCAGGGCAAGCAACTGCCCACCGGCGATGGCGGCATAATGGTCACCGACAGCGAAGAGATCTACGAGCGGCTGTATGGTGAGTGGGCGTTCGGGGGCGAGTCGCCCGCCTTTATGACGCTCAACTTCCGCATGAACGAAATGACTGCGGCGGTGGGCCGCGCTCAGTTGCAGCGGGTGAGCGAATATATCGAGACTTACAACCAGAGCCTGGCGATAATGGAAGAGGCGATCAGCGATTGCGAGTGGCTGGTCAGTCGCTACGTCCCGGAGGAGGCTCAGGTCACCAGTTACGGCTGGACGTGCTTGTGGGAGGGCGACAAATACGGCCTGGACTTCGACCGGTTCAAGCAGCTCAACGAGGAGCTCGAGGTCGGCCTGGGGATCGGATTCCAGGAAGGGCGCGCCCCGTACCAGTTTGACTTCTTCCGGATCAGTAACATATACGGGAACCCGGCCTGCCCGATCCGCTGCCCGCTCTACCAGGGCTCCTACGACTATGAGGACGGCCTGTGCCCCAATGCCGAGTACGTTCTGCCCCGGCGAGTTGGCAAAGGCGCGATGATTGAACCCGAGCAGGCCGAAGAGTTCGCTGAAAAGCTGAGCAAGCTTATCGAGATGATGAATCAGGGCTGAGGCCGCGGGCTTCGGCTACCCGTCAGGACGAGGTGTGGCGTATGCGATTTGTCATAACTTGCGACGACGCCGGCCATTCAGGCGAAGGGATCCAGGCTCGTGCGGAGGATTTCTTTGAATCCCAGGGGGTGCGCGCCAGCTTCTTTGCCGTGCCGTACGGCGAGTCGGGGGTGCTGGGCGAAGACAAAACGTGGCTGGCGGCGGCCCACGAAGCGGAACAACGCGGGCACGACTTCCAGCTTCACGCTCTCGATCACTCTGTCTTTGAGTTTGGGTGGCATCCCGAGTGGATGATGGCGATACTGAGTGAGGAGACCCGACGGCGTTTCGCCGAAGAACGCGATGAGATCGCCCGGGGCTGGGGGCGCGAGATATTCGGCGAAAAGCTGCGCACCGCCATCCACGTCTTCGAGGACGCCTTCGGGCGCAGGCCGCTGGTGTTCCGAACCGGGGCGCTGTCACAGTCGCGCGAGCTTTACCAGGCGCTGGACGATGTGGGGATACCTTACTCCTCGAACCAGGGCGTCAATCCCGGAGGGTGGAGCTACATAGCCGGGGAGTACAACCACCCGCTCGACTGGGCCCCGGGGGTACCGCCCCGGCCGTATCAGATAACCGGGCAGGTCGTCGAAATACCGATGATCAGCGAGTACGCCTGGGAGCTGACGGCGGAGAAGGTAGATAGGCACCTGGCGCTGGCCAAGCAGGATCTGCGCCGAGTATACGAAGCGGGCGGAGTATTCGTGCTGATCTGCCACGTCCAGTGCGTGGGCGCAGCGGAGCCGTTCGCCCGCGAGCTGCTCAGCGAGCTGTTCCCGGAAGCCCGGGATAACTACTCCGTGGAGTTTATGACCCTGCGGGAGTTGATCTCCCTGATCGAGAGCGGCGTTGTGCCGGTGGGCCATTGACCTAAGGCGAACCATTTTGCGCGACAAGACCAAACGAGAGGATGAGCGGTAATGAATGACCAGTTGTTGGTTGGCGTCATCGGCGCGGCTGGGCGGGGGGGCTCTCTGGGCAAGATTTTCCACAGCCACCCCGCCACGCGTGTGCACGCGCTGTGCGACATCAACTTCGACAGTTCGCGGGAGGGATGGGGAAGCGATTGGGCTGTACCGCAGGCAGAAGAGTTTGGCGCTGACCTGATCTATAGCGATGCCGAGGAGATGCTCGACAAGGCCGGCGTGGACATCGCCATCATCGGCACGCCCATGCCGCTGCATGTTCCACAATCACTAATGGCGCTGGAACGGGGCATTCACGTGTTCAGCGAGGTTCCAGCCGGGGTGAACATCGCCGAATGTAAGGAGTTGGTGGCGGCAGTGCGGGCCAGCTCCGCTACCTACATGATGGCCGAAAACTACTGCTACATCAAGCCCAATGTGCTCATCAAAGAGTTGGTGGCGCAGGGCTATTTCGGCGAGCTGTACTTCGGCGAAGGCGAGTACGTCCACGAGCTCAAGGAATATAACAAGCGCACGCCGTGGCGGCGCAAGTGGCAAACGGGCATCAACGGCAACACCTATCCCACGCACATGCTCGGCCCGGTTCTGGAGTGGTTTGCCGACCGCGTCACCGCCGTCTCCTGTGTGGGTACGGGCCACCACTATCAGGACCCGCGCGGCGACTACTACGAGAACGAAGACAGCACCATCACTATGTGCCGGCTGGCCAAAGGCGGGCTGGTCAAGCTGCGCCTGGACATGCTCTCGGACCGGCCCCACAACCTCAACTACTATTCGCTGCAGGGGACGAAGGGCTGTTACGAGGCGCAGCGCGGGCTGGGCGATGAATCCAAGATCTGGCTGGCTGATCTCCACGACGAAGACTCACCGCAGTGGCATCCCCTGGCTGATTTTGAGCAGGACTTCCTGCCCGAAAAGTGGCTCAATCCACCCCCCGAGGCGCTCGAGGCCGGCCACTGGGGCGGCGACTACTGGGAGGTGGAGGACTTTGTCCAAGCCATTGTCAACGGCACCCCGCCGCCGGTGGATATCCACCGGGCTATGGATATGACTCTGCCCGGGCTGGTCTCCCAGCAGTCCATCCAACAGGACGGTGCGTGGCTGGAGGTGCCTGACTCGCGCGAGTGGTGAGC
>CAYNMY010000210.1:0-4821 GCA_964398275.1 uncultured Armatimonadia bacterium
CCCTGCGCCAGGTCGGTGAGACGATGCTGGGGCTGGTGTACGGGAGGTGAGGGCACGCGGGCTTGGCCGCCGGGCTTGCGCCCGTGTGGCGAATGCTCTCCGCAAAGGCCGCAAAGAAGACCTCGCCAATTGCGGGCAAATCCTCCGGCAGTGCCTGGCGATACTCAATCATTGACTTGACCAGCCGTCCGGCTTTGGCGTCGGCCTGCGCCCTACGGCATTATTTGCTCTCGCGCCAGCAGGGCCTTAATCAACGCAGTATCCAGTTCGCGATCGGAGCTGACCAGGTAGACCGGCTTCCAGATCCCGCCCATGCCCATACTATCGTGGACGCGCACCGCGACAACGTTAGACTGTCCCGGCTCAAGATGCCCCGTCGCTTCATAGGCAAAAGGCTCCTTCCACAGGGCATTGACATTGCGACCGGTCGAAGCCACTGTGTGCTCGAAGGCCCTGGTGCCATTGAGATAGATCCAGGCCTGTTCGTCAACCGCCCCGAAGTACAGATACAGACGCTTGCCCTCCATGTCAGCGGGCACCTGGAAGCGCTGGCGATACCAGCCGTATCCGTCATAGCCCCCGTATCCCTGATCTTCCCAGCCCTTCATGCCCAAGTCGCTACGCAGTTGCGCCCAGGAGTTATCATCAACTGTAGCGCTGAACCACTTCTCGGCTACGCCGACGTTGTTACGGTCAGGAGCGAACTTCCACACATTGGCGAGGGCCTGGACCTGGCTGACCTTTTCCACCTCGGCAAGTTCCGTGTATACGCGCCAGTTGCCGCGCCACTCTTCGAGCTTGTCGTTTAACCTCGCTTTGTCGGTAATGTGCGTGATGCCCTGCTGGCGGCACAGAGTGGCAAAATCGTCGCTGCGGGCTGGATATTCCTTGCCGACAAATTCCGGGCCCCGCTGGAGCTTAACGTACATGAGGGGCAGGCGCGCTTCCTGGACACGGTGCCGAATCTCGTCGTTCTCCGCCTGGCTGGCAGCACAGTCAAAGATTTTCTCGGCTGCTTCCAGAAACTCGCGCGAAAGGAATTCCACGTCCATCGCGTAACGACAGCTTTGAGTCTCACGCGCATTGTGTTTCTCGCCAGTTTGTTGTAGTAGCTCATTGTACTCGGCTATCATTGGCGCCGACCTGCCGTAGTAGCCCCAGATGAAGTCCTGCATAAGCTGTCCGGTGTCCCGCGAGGGGTCCCACAGCAGCTTGGCGTAGATCCAACTGCGCATAAACTGGCGCTCGCGGCCGCGGCTGGTGGGGTCCTGCTCCATAATGCCCATGACTCCGTGCTCAGCAAAGAAGCGGATGTTGTCAGCAATGACTTCAATGTTGGGCATGGGAGCTAAGTAGTGGCTGTAATTCACCGGGTAATCCCAGATCGTGATAGGCTTGTGGATACGGGTCCAGCCCAAGAACCAATCAAGGTAGTCTTCCTGTTCACGTACTGGCTGGAACGGATAGCGCCACATTGTACGGTCAGTGCAGAAGCGGATGGCGACGTTGTGTCGCGGTCGCACGGTCTTCGGCGGCTTACCAGTCGCCAGATAGGCCAACGTGGAGATGAAAACGTCAGGATGCGCGGGTTCGACTATCTCAGCGACACGGTTTACAAACAGTATCAGGCTGCCGGCCTGACTTTCTTCAGCTTCATTTAGTGCCGTACACCGCTCGCACTCGCAGAATCCCCGGCCGTCGTTGTACGAGACGCTGATGAGTTCGGCGTTCGGACGCTGGTCGAGAATCTTGATCACGTTCCGGGCAGCAATCTCGGCGGCTTCCATATTCGTCACGCACAATTGCCCCGGTGTTCGCTTTCCGTTAACCAGGGAGTAGTACTCGGGATGCTCGTCGAAGTGCTTGTCAGGAGGCCCCAGCTGGCGGAACGAGTGGCACCATATGGCGTAGTTGTAATGTCCACCCAGTTCTTCAGGAATCGGGGCGTTATTGCCGTTAACCTGGTTGCGCAGGCACCAGTTAGCATCGCGCACCGACCAACCCCGGGGATTGCGCATTTTCACCGGCGGGATGTACTTGCGCAGCATTACCTTGACCCTGACCGTGGCGCGCTGCAGCACTCGAGTTGCCTCGGGCGCATACCACCGACAGCCCAGGTCCTCCTCCAAAAGAGCAAAGACTGCCGACAGCGGCCCACGCGCCTTGCCACCGAGCAGGAACAGCCGCTTACCCTTGGGCACGATGGCATAGCCATCATCGCCCAGGTCCCATCCCCCGCTGGCCCGCCGATTGGTCTCGCCGATACTGATTTCGGTCGGGATAGCTGCCTGTGCGTCGCTGACCACCGGGAATTGCGCGCCGGTCATCTCGCCAAGCCAGTGCGCCAGCTCTTCGGCGGCCTTCTGCTCCTGGGTGGTGGCGCTGTGCGGTACCACTACCACGTACTCAGTTGTGCCGTTGACGGCCAGCGTTATCTCATTCGTCGGCGTGCCGCTGGGCTTGAGCGAATTATGCCACTGTTGCCAGTTGCCCAGGGCGGCAACCTCGGCGGTCGCCGCAAGTACAGCCATCGCTACGACTGTCATTGTGAGGCTCAAAGTCGTACGCATAATCAGTCCCTCCAAACATTCTATAGACGCCTGAACCGACACATAGTTCCTCGACCATCCGAATACTCCTCCCCGCGCAACCTGGTCTCAACATGCACTTTATGATTCAGCCCGGGGAAGGAGACTGATACCCGTCGGAGAAGTTCCTCGCCAGCACACCAATCCGTGTGAAACAGTCAATATCGCCGCGCAGCAGCCGAAGGCAGTCGAGGCTAGTAGATAACCGTAATTCAGGAGGCAGAATGGATGACCAATGATCACGAACTTCATCTGACCCTACGCACTCAGAAACTCACCCAGGACGACGGCGGCCACAGCGTCTGGGAGGTAATCGAGGAGCCGGCCACCCTCGCGGCCGCCGAGACGGCTATCCTGCTGTGCGATGTCTGGGATACTCACCCCAGCCGCGGGGCAGCCGAGCGCGTGGAGGCGATGGCGCCCCGCATGGACCAGGTGGTACGCGCGGCGCGCGCCCAGGGCATAAGAATCATCCATGCCCCGTCGAACTGCATGGACTTCTACGAGGGCACACCGGCCCGACAGCGCATCATGGACGCGCCGCAGGTCGCCCCGCCTGCTGAGCTGGAGCACGACGATCCCCCGCTGCCGTTCGAGGATCACGGCACCGACACCGGTGAGCCCAATCTTGAGCGGAACTACGTCCGCCAGAATTCGGCGATACAAATAGCAGACGAAGACGGCATATCTGACGACGGCCAGGAGGTCTATAGCTTCTTCAGCCAGCACGGTATCAAGAACATGATACTCATAGGTGTGCATACCAACGTGTGCATACTTCGTCGGACTTTCGCGATCAAGCAGATGGTCAGGTGGGGTGTCAACGTGATGCTGGTGCGCGATCTGACCGACGCAATGTATGACCCCGCCCAGCCGCCGTACGTAAGCCACGACGAAGGCACCCAACTGGTCATCGCGTACATTGAGAAATTCTGGTGCCCCACGATAACCAGCGACGAGCTGATGGCGACGCTGTGAGCTCGCAGAGCACGGTCAGACGCCGCACGCGCGCACGGACTGTCCCGTAACCTGTGTCCGTCCACGGGAACATTCCTGCTCCCTCACACGTCACAAGTGGTAGCGGCTACTCCCGACAGGAGGTGACAGGCGATGAGACTAAGGGTATGGGCTGTGGGTATGCTGGTGGTGATGGTGGCGCTCACAGCCGGTTGCGGCGGTAGCCCGGGCATGGACAACACAACGGCACAGTCCGGGACACTGGCGGGCACTGTTGACCTGGCCGGCAGTTCTCCGGATGATTACGACCTTTTCCTGGACGGAACTCCGACAGGCACGCCTCTGGGCGCAGACGGCTCCTTTGTACTGCTCGACGTGCCCGCAGGCGAGCACGCTGTTGACGTTATCAGCAACGACGGCCTGGAATCGGGCCGAGCCACACTGATCGTCGAGCCAGGAGGCCGCACACAGATCCCCAACCCGATCATCATCAGGAGCGCCGGGCAGATCTGTGGTATGGTGGTCAAGCAGGAGAATGGTGTAGTTGAGCCCCTGGCCGGCGTACAAGTCATAGCCCGGTCTGACCTAATATGGATCCTGACCGATGATGGTGCCCGCCTGGAGCCCAGCGATGCTCCGGCCGGCCCGCTCATCTATCCGCCTCCACCCGGGGTCACCTATTCCGCTTTCACCGACGAGGACGGCAGCTACCGTATGAAGGGCGTTCGGCCCGGCCCGTACTTCGTTGTAGTCGTGGTGCCGGGCTTGACCAGGGGACAGGCGTATGTTTACGTCAGGCCCTACCATACGGCGGTGGCGGACTTCGTCCTCCGACCCGCAGTCCAACCGGCCGTCGGCACGGTCACCGGTACAGTGCGCGGGGAGAGCTCTGCGGGCGACGAGATGCCGCTGGCTGGAGCAAGCGTAACGATAGTCTACGAAAATGGCTGGCGTCCCCCTGTGCCTGCGGAACCGGTGCCGGTCATCGGCTCAGCGGCGAACGAATTACCACCGGGCGGCGACCCCCTGGCCCCACCCGACATTATCTGGCGAGTCTTCCGAACGCTCACCGACAACAACGGGGAGTACCAGCTCACCGTGCCCGCGGGGCTCGCCTATATGATGATCTGGGCCCGCCACTACGCACCCCAGAGGCGCAATATCACGGTGCCCGCGGGCGAGGTCATTATCGAGGATTTCCTTCTGCGCGCGGCCGACGAAATCACCCCACCTGGGCCACCACCGCCGGATTGATTGCCGCCGTGGCCCCGATCGC
>CAYNMY010000211.1:0-4818 GCA_964398275.1 uncultured Armatimonadia bacterium
CATGTTGGGCGTCTTTGTGTTTTCGGTATAACTCTTCAGCGGACCATCCAGGGTGCGGTAGGTGATATTTTCGCGCACCACAAGGCCACCAGTAGCCCCATCGAGGAAGATGGCTTGGTTGTAGAAAACGCCGTAGATGTCGTGGATGAGGTTGTTGCGCAGCGCCGTGCCGGGCATGTTACCCATGGTGTAGATGCCGCCACCGTCAGTCATGGTCTTGCAGACGTGGTGAATGTAGTTGAACTCGACCACGTTGTCGCGGCAGCGGCTGTCATAGTCCGTCCACTGCATCCCGATCGAAATGCCCGTGTAGTCAAAATCGTGGACGTGGTTGTGAGATACCAGGTTGTATCCGCTGCGGTTTATCCAGATGGCCAGCCCGCTCTTCCACAGGATTCCCCCGTCGTGAATATGACAATCGGATAGCTCATTCTCCCGGGCTTCTTCGATGTCGCTTGTGACCTTGCTCATCTGCCCGATCATCACGCCGCTGCCGCCCAGATCGTAGATGTGGCAGCCGACGATGCGGTTCTTCTGGCAGCCACTGCGCACCCAGAAGGCGTTTTCGCCGACGTGGGCGATCTCACAGTCTTCGAAGCTGCAATTGACCGCGCCCGTCATCTCGATCGCTGCGTCCAGCGCATGCGCGCCTTGATTCTCGGTGAAGGCTACGTCCCGGCGCACCCAGCCGGCGTGATGCAGGGCAATCCCTCTCAGATGAATATGCGAAACGAGCTGTCCCGTCCGCCAATCACCTGCGAATCTCACTAACGTGTTCAAGGCCGGTGCAATCACTTCGGCCTGGGTCATATCCTCGCCAGGTCGGGGACGGTAGTACACCACGCCGGTATCCCGGTTCAAATACCACTCCCCGGGAGCATCCAGCAATTCGAAGGCGTTCTCGACATAGTAGCGCGAGGCGTTGCGCCAGCCAGCGTAGTAGTGAAACCTTTCTCCCACGAATGTGACCAGGTTTGCAGCTTCGTCCACGTATTCAATGGGTAAGCGCGAGCCATCCCAGTGGTGCAGCAGGACGACGTCCACGTCAGAGATCCGTTCCCAGATCTTGATATGACCTGGCTGGAAGTAAAAGCCCTTACCCGACTTGGGCTCGATCGGCTTAACTGCCTCGTAGAAGCCCTCATTGGGGGCACGGGCGCGGACCGCCCGCCGGCCATTGACGAAGAGCTGGTGGAAGTACCAGTCGCCGCTCTGGGCCTCGGGCACGGCTGCCGCCCACAGCCCTTCTTCGACCTTGCGCCAGCCGGTAATCGGCCGGCCGCCGCTGAACACGGGCCGTTCGTCGCGGTAGGCCTCATAGCTGATCGGGCACTCTTCGGTGCCAGAGTCCTGCGGCTCGAAGACAAGCGGCTCGCTGAGCCAGTAGGTCCCGCTGCGAATCATAATGGTGATTGGACCAGGCAACTGCTCCTCAACTCGCAACTCGTGGATGGCATCACGGGCGCGCGTAATCGAGGTGAACGGGCCGTCGGTGCCCGCGGCGTTGGGCTCAAGCTGCTTACCCGACCACTCATCGTTGCCGTCGGGCGACACATAGAAGATGATGGCCCTGCCAGCGGCTTCGGGCACTCGGTGGCCGGCAAGGGCCAGCAGCCCCACGATAGCGATAGCGATCACCAGGAGTGCTCCCCCAGCACCAGTCAAGTGCATAATGACCCCCTTGTGGATGGATTGCGGCTGTGGTTCATTTCGCCTTTGGTCACCAGCATCCCTTCCGCCGTGGAGGTATTGGGGTGCTGGACCAGAGAAGGTTATCACTACATTCAGGCTGAATACTGAAAAGCTGACGAGATTGGCAACTCAGACCATCCTCTCGATGTTGCGAAAGGGAGTTTCCTGATGGGATTCTCTAGAAGTGTTGTGCTGGTCGCCGTAGCCGTAGCTCTGTTTGTCGGTTTGCCCATCGCGCAGGCGGCTCAGGACGACTTGCCGTTGGTCAAGGTTACCCACGAGCCCAGCCGCTACCTGGCGCAGATTGCCACCCTCACGCGGGAGCGGATCTGCCTGAATGGTGACTGGGAGGTCAAGGGCGATCCGGATTACCCGGAATACAACTACGGCCTGGAGGAGCCTGCGCCGCCCATCCCGACCGATGAGAAACCGTCGGTCGAATACAACTGGCACCCCATCCGCGTGCCCGGTTGGATCAAGAATCACCCGGTATGGCAGCCGTGGTCGCATGATGATGTGAAGCTGCCCACACGCTGCCAGCGCTACTGGTATCGCCGCAACATCGCGGTTCCTGCCGGCTGGCAGGGCAATCGAGTGGTTATCTCGTTTGACTGTACCGGGTGGCTGGCCACTGTCTACCTCAACGGCGAGTTCATCACTGCTCACAAGGGCCAGGCGGGGATCTTCGAAGCTGATATCACCGACACCTGCACCTACGGCGGGGAGGACGAGCTGTGGGTCAGCCTGGTCCGCAGTGGCCTGGAATATGGCGGTGGTCGTCTCGAAGCGCACATCCTGGAGAATTCCCACTGGCACTTCGCCTATGGCATCTGGGGGGACGTCTTCCTGCTGAGCCGTCCTCGGGTCCAGGTCGCCCATGTCTTCATCCGACCGTCGTACCGGCAGACGCGCCTGGCCGTCACCTTCACGGTGGCGAACCGAGCCGAGCAGGACGCGCCCATCACCGTAGGATCCCGCGTGCTCGACAGCGGCGATGTGGTGCTGAAGCTTCCCAGGGTAACCAGGACGGTCAATGCCGGCAGCAGCGCCGACTGGGACCTGGCCAAGTCGTGGCCGGACCCGCACCTGTGGATGCCCGACGACCCGCATCTGTATATCCTGGAAACGACCGTCAAGCAGAGCGGTGAAGTAGTAGACATCCACCGCGAGCGGTTCGGGTTCCAGGAGTCGTGGACCGAGGACGGACATATCTATGTGAACGGTCGCAGGATGCTTTGCCACCAGAAATCGCGCCGGATGGAGTATCAGTTCGATGGGGTGCGGGCCTACGTGCGCCAGTGGTTCCGTTACCTCAAGGCGACTGGGTTCAACATGGTGCGGCTTCAGGGCATCAGCAACCAGTGGCTATGCGAGATCGCGGACGAAGAGGGGATGATGATCAAGTATCAGTCGGGCTGGCATCACCCCAATCCGCCCTTCGCCCGCGACTTGCGCGAGAACGTCCGCCGGGTCGTCGAGGACTGGGTCACCCGCGATCGTAATCACCCCAGTATCGTGATGTGGTGCGGCGATAACGAGACCTGGCCCAATGCCCAGGCCGTCGAGGAGCTTAAGTACATTGACCAGGCCATCCGCGAGTTCGATCCCACCCGGCCCGTGGATCACGAAGGCGTCTTCTGGGGGGCGCTCAATTCCCCGAAACGCCAGGAGATGTTCGAGAGCTTTGAGATCTGGAACGACCACTATCCTGACCTGCGCAATTCCACGGCTTATCTGGTTGATTACGTTGCCGAATGGGCCCAGGAGCGCAAACGCCCCGTGTTCTTTGGTGAGTGGGGGCTGGGTGGCGCCGGCACCAACGGCGCAGTTCTGGGTGGTAATGACTACTACCGCCGGCTGGCCGGTATGCAGCTCAGCTCGTACAACTTGATGAAGAACTACTACGACGCTGAGACGGTACTCGAGTACCTGCGTCTCACTGTACCGAGAATGCGGCTGCTGCACGTCGCCGGCATCGAGGACTGGTCCAGCCACGGTCTGCTGGCCTGGCCGCCCATGAAGCCGGGCCCCAGCACGTCGTACCGCCTCCGGTTGGACTGGGACCGTGCTGACACCTCGGGCTGGAAGCCGGAGGGCATTCGCTACAGCCATAACCAATTCTCCGTAAATCCTGGCTTTTTCCCGGATCTGCCCAACTACGAGATAGACGCCTACCACCGCAAATACCGCGAGCTGTGGGCACCGGTCTACGTGTTTTTCCCGGACTACGCCTGGGCCTATCGCGCGGGAGAGCTCCTGAAGAAGGACATTGCGGTGATGAACGACTCGATGGCAGCCGTCACTGCCCGCGTTACCTGGCAGCTCAAGCTGGAGGGAACAGACAGCATCTGGCGCGGCCGGGCGACAGTGGACGTTGCACAGGGCGAGCGTGTCCTGGTGCCGGTGAGCATCGAGCTGCCCCCGGGCACCCGGCGCGCAGAAGGCCAGTTGCGCGTGCGGGCGCTGGTGCCGGGCCACGACGTTCCCGAGTATACGCTCGACATCTCGGTCTTCCCGAAGCTGCCCGCCGTGCAGGTCGGGCCAGATGTCGCACTGTACGACCCGGTGGGCAAGACGGCACAGGCGCTTTCGGCAATTGGCGTGTCGGTTGAGGCAATAGGCGACCCGAGCCACCTGCCTGCTTCGGTGAACCGCTTGATAATTGGCGAAGGCGCGCTCGATGACGACGCGGTCGGTGCCGCCCTGAAGTTGCGCGATCTGGTGACGGCCGGCGGCACGGTCATCTGCCTGGCGCAGCAGGACTGGAACAAGTGGCTGCCGGTGCGCCTGGCGCTGGATGAGACGTTCCAGCCAGTTCATGCCTATCCGGTGGCGGTGGGCCACCCGCTGCTGGAGGAGGCCGGCCTGGGCGAGCACGATTACCGCCAATGGCACGGTCACACCGGCCGTCTCGCCCGTCATTCGTTGCCCAAGCCCACTGCGGGGCGCACCCTGCCGCTTCTGGAGAGTGGCTCGGTCATGCAGCTCACTTCGCTGCTGGATGTGCGCGAGGGCCAGGGCCGCTACGTCATCTGCCAACTTCTGCTGGCTGACCGCGCGGCGGTAGACCCCTGCGCCGAGCGGGTGCTCCGGCTTGCACTGAACGCCAAAGGCGGAGCATTCAGG